>CAMJKC010000106.1 GCA_946406305.1 uncultured Lachnospiraceae bacterium | reverse complement strand
TCTCTTCTTCATCAACATTTGAAAAGCCTGCTTCTGTGATATACTCTCTTGAGTTCCTTGCATAACTAATTAAAACATTACTAAAAAATAGTGATAAAAACATTATTAGTATTATAGAATAAACTTTATTTTTCATAAACCTCCTTCCAAACTTATCCAATTATAATTTACATTATTTTATTATAAATTTCAATCATTTTATCTAACATTTCTGTATAATACATTGTTTTAATTGTTAAGTTTAAATCTGTATGACCAAAACATGTAACTATCACATGCCCAGGACAGGCATAATGCGGATGTCCATTACAAGCCCAGCAACCATCAGCATCAAACGGTGGTTCGTGACTATCATGTGGACATTCTTCTTCATTCTTTCCACATACATGTTTACATCCTGGTACTATTGAACAATTAGTACAACTGCTATGTCCACTTTCATCCCCAATACTATATACCGGAGGATCTATTTTTATCATCCCTTCTTCTATACCATATAATGTTCCATGATGACACTCTAATTCTTGTTGACAACCAGCAAAAGTTTTTGTAGTTCGATTAAATGTTAATGCTCCTTGACTACAAACTTCACATATTCCTTCCATTTTCGCTATACTATACATTTCATCATCTTCACACACCACTACTCCCATATGGTCAGCACCTGTCCCTGAAAATATTGTTTTTAATTCACTTTCATTACCTGCATATTCTTGTAATTCTGGATAGTGATAAGTTTTTGTTATTAAAAATGGATCATACATAAGTCCATATTTGCCACTCTCTCCCATAAACATATCACACTTATAAAATCCTACAACATCACCACCGCCACCTTCTCTACTACTAAGTGTCCCCTGACACATAAAATCTCCACAATAATACTTGCACCAACTACAACCATGTTCACAAGGATATAATTCAGTTGAATCCCACATATATGTATGTGTTATCTCAAATAATTTAGTAAAAATAGTTTTTAATTCTTCATCACTATATTTATCCAGGTCAGAGCCAAGAGCAGTCGACAAAAAAGCCATCATATCTATAAAATTACTTTGTCCGTCAATTTTTGTATCATCACCTTTTTCATATGTTATATGATATCCATTTACATAATCAAGATTTTTCATCCAATCAACATTTTCTTTACCATTAACACCATAATATATCTTGTCACCTCTTTTATTCTTTCTATTTCTACAGTAATCTATTTGTAAATCTTTTATCTCTTTCTCATATTTCCTATTTAATTCTACATATAAATCTCCAAACATTTTTAATTTTTCATTATTAACAAGTGGCATAGATTTCGCAGCTCCTTCAAGATAAAGTTGCTCACTTTGTTGCATCGTAGTAAGTATAACTACAATTATAACAGTAATCAAAATTATACCAGCTCCTACAAGTCTTGGTATCAACCACTTCTCAAACATTAATCTTTTATATGGATCTTGTCTCATTTTGCACCTTCTAATTTAAATAATCCAAAATATAAATTCTCATATCTCTTAATATATACTCACTATCAAGAACTCCATATATTCCACTTGTTACATCAGCTAAGATTTCATTTCCTTTAAAATCCGTATCAACTGGTATAAACATACCATTTTCATATTTACATAATATTAGTTTTTCTATTCTATCATATACCCTTGATACATCAAAAGTTACTTTAACTTTATTATTATCTTCATTCTCAACTCTAAAAGGATTTGATACAAGAGCCATCACATTGTCAAAATTATTGTTTTGATAATTGTGAAATGTTATATTTTCATCTATCAAACCATTAACCGAACCTCTTACACTCTTTATAATAACATCTCCTGTCCTTAACTCATTTGGTATTATGGTCAAATCTAAACTTTGTTCTATTTTCCTTTCACTATCAAGTGTTATTCCATCTGTATACATATTAGTTGGGTCAAGTCCAAGTTTTAATTCTGCATAATCATTAAGCCCATCACCATCAGTGTCAATATATAATGGATTTGTAGGTGGTTCTCCATATACTTCATCATAATCACTTATTAAATCTCCATCTGTATCTTCAAGTATCAAACTTGTACCAAGTTCTACTTCTTTTATATTAGACAGTCCATCTCCATCATAATCTCTGTTAGCATCATTTCTACTATCATTAAATGTATCATATGATAATGGATTATAATTTAATAGTTTTACTTCAATATAATCAGATAAACCATCATTATCTGTATCTTTATTATTCATATCAGTCATATACATATATTCATCATAATCTGATAATAAATCTCCATCAGTATCATTTTCAGTATATGCTATAGAATTATTATTTGAAAATTTAACAACTATTTCATATTCAAATCTATAATACCTCTCATTAAATTGTATACTTTCAAATATGACTTTTTTAAATTCATCTTTTTTTGAATATATATTTGGTATATATGAACTTGCATTAACACTGCTACAAACAAATGATATTATAAATGATGATAATAACAAGAATATCAACATTTTAAATGGATCATCGTAATGCTCATTTGACATATCTCGTATTCTTGTCAACACAGATATAAATACAAAATATAGAATTACTGCCCCAAAAACTACTATTAATATTATTATAAAAATACTACTTCTTTTATTATACTTTTTATCTATTTCTTCTTGCTTTTCTTTGTCAATACTAAACTCTTTATAATTTTTATTTGTTTCATCTGTATTTATATAGTTTTCTCTATTTTCTATGAGAATCTGAGTATCATTATCATCTATAATACTACCATCTTCATCATATACAATACTATTATATTGATCTACTAAAAACTTTTTATCATATTTATAATTATATGTTAATGTTTCATTTTCACTCTTTTTTAAGTTGATATTCTTTATACTTGTATTCTTGTTTAATCCATTCTGTCTAAAACCTTGTGGTGTATTTTCTTTTATTGTAATTTTAGCACTCTCGTATGGATTATTATTTGTAATGGTAAGTCTTGCCACAACTGATTTATCTTTATCAACTTCTTTGTTTTCATTATCAACATTCAAACCCTTATTGCTTAATTCACTTTGTTTTTCCAAGGTAAGATTTATACTTAATCCACTTAAATCAACTCTTTTTGCATATAAAATATCAGCATTAACTAATATACTTAATGCTATTATTAAATAACACATTAGGTATTTTGTTTTTCCAAAAAATATTCTATTTATCATGTTTTTCATTCAACACCAACTCTTCATCATCCGATGTATTTATAAGTGCATATATTAAATTATTTTTCTCATATTTATTTACAAATGGTATAGTTGTTTGATTATTTAGTTTCTTACCTGCTCCAATAACAAGTATGCCTTCTCCTGCTTTCTTGTTCCTTATGTATTTTAATTCTTCATTTGTTAGATTTAATGTATTACCTATTATTTCTCTATCTTTTTCAAGCATTGATAACAATATATTCATATTTGTATTTGCTATAACTTTTCTTCCGTCTTCACTTGATAGGACATCTTCTGGATTTTGTGTTATACCTACAGGACAGCCTTTATATTTTCTAAGTTGTTTCCAGTATTTAGCCATCCAGGAAGCTGTTTCTTCACTTCTAAACATCAAATGAAACTCATCTATTATTAAATCTGTAGGTATACCTTCATTTTTGTTTTTACATATTTTTAGCCATATAGTATCGCATATTACTTGCATAGCAAGGGTCTTTAAGTCTTTGCCAAGTTTAGATAAATTGAATGTTATTAATTTATTTGAAAAATCTATATTTGATTTCCCTCTAAATAAAGTGCAATGAGATTTGTCAGCATAGTATTCTACAGCTTTTAAGATTTCTCTATCTTCGTTGTCAATGATATGTGGACTTCTGTAATTATCTTCTTCAAAGGGCTCGCAATGCTTCGCCCCTACATTATTCTGCTTCGCCCCTACAGTTTCTTCTTTTATGATATATCTTAATGCTTTCACAAAATCTTCTATTGTAGGTATATCATTTTTGCTATTAGTCATTGACCACTTATCATATATCATAGATACTGCATTAGATATAGTAGTTCTCTGTCCACTGGTTATTGGCTTATGTAGCATCTCGGCACATACTGATAATATAAAATCTTCTTTATCAGATATTGAGTTATCTCCATATGATAAGTCTATATCAAATAAATTAATATGAGATTTCCCACCACCAGTTATCTCTATATTCTCGCCACCAAGTGCTTCAGTTAGTTTTGTATATTCGTTTTCATTGTCTATAATTATTGTAGAACGATTCTTACCACTCAATATTCTATATAATATCGTTTCTTTTGCCTTATAACCTTTACCCTTACCACTCATTCCAAGTATAAGTGAATTATAATTATCTCCACTCATTATGTCATACATTATAGGATTACCTGTTAATTTATTTACTCCATAATAATCTCCATCTCCCAATATACAATCAGCTGCATAAAATATATTTAATCCACAAAGAGATTCAGTATCAAAAGTTCTAACATATGGTGTCTGATTTACTCCATTTGGAATAATTGAGTTAAATACATTTTCCTGCATCTTATCAGCTACTTTGATATTTAATCCATTTATAGCACACTTTTTTATAAGTTTATATGAGTGTTCTTCCAATGTCTTTCTATCTGTTGCCATAGTCATCATATACATACTTATATCAAATAAGTTTTCATCTCTTTTCTTCAATGAATCATTTATATATACAGCTTCTTCTTTTCTCTGTACTGCATTTCTTGGTAGTAAATCTTTACTAAGTCCTTGTTTTGCGAGTTCCGTCTCTATCCTATATATCTCTCCATCAGCATTACCAAGTTCAAGTTCTGCTTGTCTTATAGCATCTTGAAGCTGCAATTTCCTTATTTTTATACAAGCTACTACTTCAAAATCATTGTGTATTATATTATTAAGTGCCGACACATCTATAATTTTATAGTTATTATAAAAATAAAAATTTCTATATAGTGTATCAGACACAAACATCTCTTTATCATTAACTATGAAATTTGTAGGTCTTATTAACTCTTTAACAGATATACCAAGTTTCTTCCTTAATTCTTCATTCATTAATTTCTTAAAGTTAGGATTATTTTCTCTTTCATTTTTGTTATAAAATATACTCAAAAACTTATAAATATTATCTCGTTGTATCTCATAAAGTTTTGCACCTTCTAAATGCTCTATTTCTGCATTAAACATATGCTCTATCAGTTCAAAAGTTTTCCTTGCTGTATCTAAATCTCTCGCTTCTATCTCAAATACAAAATACTTATCTACTACATAGGTGTTATTGTCTTTATCTAAGTTGCTTTTTATAGTGTCATTTGCTGCTTTCTTTAAATCAGTATATTTTTCATCTTTTAAATCAAATAGCACTTTCTCCGACAAATCAATTCTTCTATTTCTAAGTATTATAGATAAGCCTACATTTGTATCTATGACATTTAATATTCTTTTATACTGATCAAGTATTTCTCTTTTTCTATTCATCTCTTGTAAGCAAAAATTTATATCTATAAACTTGAAAATTTTTACAAATCTATTATTTATAGATACTATGATGTTATCATCAGTTACATCATTAATAAGAATACTATCAAGTATTGTGTATTTATTATTTCTATTCAGTTCTCTAAAAAACTCCGTTTCTTTCATTATTTATATACCCTATAATTATTGAATGGATTTGTCATTAAGTAAGATACAGCATTTCTTCCTGCTACTTGGTCATTTATTAATTTATCTACTATAATCACTAAGTCCATACATAAATTATCTATTTTTTCTAATTTTGTTAGTTTCTTACCTTTTTTGATCTCATCTTCTATTAATAAAAATGTGTTTACAAATTTTTTCTTCCCATCTCTCTTAA
>CAMJKC010000105.1 GCA_946406305.1 uncultured Lachnospiraceae bacterium | reverse complement strand
AGTTTAGGAATATTCATTTATATTTTATAAACGGAATTTAATCTAAAAATCGAGGGAAAATTATTAATAATTTAAAAGAGCAACTTTACACAAGTTGCTCTTTTGTTATACATTCCTTTACCTATACTGATTAACCATAACTCCTTGACTATTAACATATCTTCCATCTGGTGTATATTCATCACAGTACATTTGACCCAATATTTTATCTTTTCCATTTGGGACAAAAGATCCACTTATTTTATCATATACATAATCAGCATCTATAGTCTCTGTTGCAAAATAATAGTATTTATTATCTATAACTTTCCAACCGATAGACATAAGACAAGTATCTGCATCTAAGTAATACCATCTCGTTTTATTATTTCTAACATAGTCATCATCTATTTTTACATTTGTGGATATTTTCTTATCTGGTGGAATTGAGGTTGTATCTCTCCCAACATCTGATGGTGCTATAATAGTGTTTATTTTGTTTGTATTTATAATAGAACTTGGTGTAGATACATCATTATTTCTTGTGATTCTTTCTGTGTTAATTTCTTCAAGCCATCCTCTTTTAGGTTTTAAGTTTTCATCTATGTAATACCATAGATTAGTTCCAACTGTATACCACTTGTTAGGATAAATGGTATAATCCATATTTCGTAACTTTTGATAATTTATGATTTCTTCTATGATTTTATCATCTTGATTTTTAGCTTTAATTATAGGGTCATTTGTATCTCCTACTTTAGCCCAAGTAGCATGTAAGTGTATATCTTTATCTATGGTTATATATTCCTGATCTTTATATGTCTTCCCAAAATCATCTTCCCAACATTTAAAATAATAACCAACTTTAGTATAAGTGCAAGGATTCAATTTTATAGTAGCACCTTTCTGGCATTCCTGCTTGACCATAGTACCATCTCCACCTTTTGATGAAAAAGTGATATAGCATCGCTTTGTGGATGCTAAAGATGAAAAACAGAACAGTATTATTAAATATATAAAAATTATCGATTTATTTTTTATAATATCTGGATTCATAATAATTATTTATTTCCTACATACTCCATACTTACTGTTGCAGGTTTAACATCATATAAAATATCTAATGGATGAAAATACATCTGATTCTTCTTAAAAATACCTTCATCAACAAATTCTATATCAGTACAAAGTCCATGTCTTTCATCGTTACTATCATAATAATAAATGAATAAATCTTGTTTATTATTATAATCAACACTTTCTACATAAGGATATGTTCTAATACTTCTATAAACTGTATTATTTTCTTGATTTCTAATATTTTCATTTAAAAAATAAGCATTACTATAATCAAACTCTTTTATATCTTTATTTACATACGAAGTTTTATCATAATGCAAAACTATACCATATGGAAGATTTATATCTCTACTATTTTCCCCATCTATATACCAGTACCTTAATGAATATAGTATATCTCTATCTAAACTAGGTTTAAGAAAACCAAAATAACTTTCTCTTACCACTTCCATTAAAAAATCTCCAAATTTTACATTTTCAAGTTCCTTCCAACTCAAGTACTTAACATCATTACTAATTCTATCGATAAATTTATCTAAAAATATTTCTTTTTTAAAATTATTTATATCTTCTTCTGTTATATTATCATAAATATGTTTCATATCATCTTTTGACATCGCTTCTCCATCGGTATATTCAAACAATGAATAATCAAATCTATTATTAATATAATTTCCATTTGTCATAGTGCTACCATATTCACTGCGAAATATTAATATATCTTCATCAGTAAATAAATTAAATTCATTTAATGAAATATTTTCTACCTTACACTTTACCGATAGATATGTTTTAATCAAGTAATCATTCATTATTTTACTTACATTATGATTTATATTATATTTATCTATACTATTCAAATCATTCTCTTGTAATGTCTTTGTAGATATATTATTAGTTGTTTTGTTTGACAAATAATTAAAAATATCACTTTGCCTACTGTTCTTTTGAATTACATTAGGTAGAAATGTAAACGACAATCCTATTATAATAGGTAATCCTATAAGTATAATAAACCATTTTTTTAATAGAAATATCAAAATTAACATAGCAATAAAAATACCAACTATAATATATACTGTTTTTTTATACTTTCTAAAATAATTATTAAACTCTATTTTTTCATAATAACTATGCAAGTCTCTTAAATACTGTTTATCATCATTGGATAGTTCGCTTGATATACTAAACTCTAAATCCTTTTCTCTTTCCATAGCTTTTTCTCTTAATTCTTCTATCTCTTCTGGAACATATGCTCTATCCCACTCAGATCCATCTATGTACCAATCATTTTTGTCCATTTCATCTGCAATCAACTCCCACGGATTCCCACTTTTTGATTTTTCGACTAATTCTTCAATCCTTAAACTTGTATTATGATAACCTTCATACCAATCAACTTCATGTTCCCTTGCAAATACAACATTACAACACATAATTAATAGTGCTAATATATATATACTTTTTTTTATCATGGCATTTTCCATCCTTTCGTTCCCAATACATCTTTATACTCATCAATATATTTTTGGTTAATAGAAGTACATTGTAAATCATTAAACTCATACACAAAATCACTTCCATCTTTAAAAGTAAAATCCCCTTTATGTGTACTATCTACATCAAAGACCCAAAACTTTGTTGCCTGCAAATCATCAGAGCCTCTCCCCATTATTTGATCAAATGTAAATGATTTAGTACAAACACTATTATTTTCTTGATTTGAGTATTTAGGATCACATATATAGATAAGCAAGTCATCCTTGTTTGCAGTGTCTATGTTAGTTATCTCATTTCCCTTTTTATCATACTTTCCTATTCCAGCTATTACAAAGAAATGACCAGAAGTCTTTAAATAACCACCATCGGTTCTTGTAATCAATGGTTTTCCTTTTTTTAAATAATATAATAATGTATCTTTATCTTTAAAACTGCCATCAGAAACTTTAGTATCATTTTTTCCATCTTCAACTGCTAAATTAACAACATTGAAAAATCCTGGTATTTCTCCCATTGCAGTATGACTAAAATCTTTATTTTCTCTTAAATAATTTTTTGTTTTTTGATTATCAAGCATATTCCTAACATCTGGTGGTGTTATTTCTTTCTTTGTTATCCAAGATAATATCATAGCTGCAGATGTTACAGAACAACCACCTGGTCCAATTTTTGTTTCTTTATCTTTACCAAACTTGAAATTATACCAAACTTCTTTACTTTGAAACATCATTGGTATCTCCACATTTCCAATTAACTCTATATTAGCTAACGATTGAAAGCAAGGGAATCTACTATAAATATCTTCTTTGATTTCTATTGGTCTATTAGATTCTGTATTTACTATGAAACTTATATCTTCAGGCAGTATCTTTTTACTTAACTCATAATATATCTTTTCATCTCTATTTTTTATTACTGCATCTCTATTCTTATTCAAACTCTCAATAAGAATTGCATATCTACTTTTTAACTTTTGATTATTCTTTATATCATTTGCTATTGTTTGTGGTATATTCACACCTAACATAAAATTATCAAATATCAACTTTAAATTCTCTTCTTGTGTTTTCCCATAATCTTTTTTGTAATAATTATTTTTGAATTCAATTGAATTATCAAACACAAAGTTTACATCTTTAGATCTTTCATCTGCTGATAAATAAATATCTCTAAACATATCTTCTATATTCATTCGTACTGTCTTTTCTGGTGTAAAATTCTTATATTCCTCTTGCACTTTATAACAAGTAACTCCATATCTTCCCCATTTATACAAATGTGGCATCATATATGCGGATATATCAGCATTACTTACTACATTGAATATACTACAATATTTATCTGCTATTGTATTTACTTCTTGTTCTACTTCTTTACCATTATAAATTGTATATGGTGCTCCAAATGTATATGCATATACATTTGTTATTACTTGTGTATGCTGTGCTTGAGTGCTCTTTTGACCATTTTCAAAGGTCACATATGCATTACTTCCTGAAGCTATATCGTTGCCCTTTGGCACATAATACAATCCATTATCTATCATCTTTGCAGCAAGGACATTTGCTACTGCTCCACCTGTATTATAGCCAGTAACCCAATAACAAAACTCCTGTCCTTTAAACTCTTTATCATATATTGCTTTTGCAAGTCCTTCGAATAACTCATGGTTGTTTATATTATTTTTATTGTTTCCTATTTTTTCTATATTATCTTTTCCAGCATCGATACTTTTAACAACTATTAATTTAACTTTTTTGCTAATTGTTTTTTCAGTATAGTTATGTGTATATTCTATCTCATTCTCTCCGACTACATACTTAACTTCTCCATTAGAACCATATTTAGCTATTTTAATCTCAACTTCTGCTTCATCATTCCATTTCTTTAAGCCTATTCTTCTAAACAAAGTAGTTAAATTTGATAAATCTCCACTTCCACTATTTTCATTATGTTCCAATGTATTGCATAACATTAAGCTCATAGTTGATAATTCATCATAGTAATTTTTATTATTCATAAAGAAATATCTATAGTCCATATGGGTTTCAGCATTTTTGCTAAACCATAATGTAGCCCCTACCCTATCATTTGTGGTTCTCATCTCCCCACTCACTTTATTACTTTGTGGCTCTTCATCTAATTTTAACTCTTCATAAGGATTAGCAATATTAACTTTCCCAACTGCATTCTTACCATAAACATTTCCAAGTCTTTGTAATTCTGCATATCCTTTACCATCAGGCACTCCATCAAAATCTGTATCCTTTATTACTGGATTTGATGAGTAATCATATAACTCTACTGTCAACTTCCCATCTTCTACTCCAAAATGATGCTCTGCATTGTTGTCATCTCTCTTGGTAGGTGCTCTGTTATGAACATTATTGATAAAATTTGTCATAATAGTTTTTTTATCGCCAATTATAATCTCTATTATTGATATGTATATTTACAATAAAAGCATTATCTATTTTTTCTACATTAATGCTAAACACATCATTCTTATAGTTATTTCTATATTCTTCTTTTAATATATAACTATTGTTATCAAAATTTATTTTATTTTTAAAATGACTTTTAAATGAATCATATATAAAATTTATAAACAAGCCTATTGAAACTTGTCCCATAAAAGGAAGTAATACATCTATAACAAACGAACCATTCTCTACCCCTTTCACAACTGCTTCCGTTTGTATTTCATCTTTAAATGCAATGGAATTGTTTTTGATAAATTTATTACAGCCCTTACTTAATAGTTTTACACAGGATGATAATTCTGACAATTTTAATTCATCATTATAAGTAATATGAAATTTTAAAGTTTCTTCACCTTCAAACATTGCATCATAATCTTGATTTACCATATTTAACACCTCTATTTCCCAAAATTATTCTCTACTTCTATTATAGTACCATCTTCTAACACTTCTTCAACTTTTGTTATAGAATCTAGGAAGTTCCTATCGTCTACTTCAAAATAAACTTTATAATTTTTCTTAATATCTTCACCAAAATCTACAGTTACACCAACACACTTATTTTCAAGATTTGTATATTCTTCTTTTTCATTGCTTGAGTATATCATTTCATTATCATTACCAACAATTCCTTTTAATGGATCATATTTTGTAAAAAAGTTATCAGTACAGCCTTCATAGTAATTTCTAATATATGTTCTCCATTCATTTGCTTCTTCTTCATTAAAATATTCATAATCTATTGGTCTTGAATCAAATAAATTAGGAATTATTTCTTTATATCTTTCTAAATCATCATAACTTTTAGGTCTATTAGCTATACTTTCAGCTACTATATCTTTAGTTATTTCAGATTTAATTACTCTTATGCTGTCA
>CAMJKC010000104.1 GCA_946406305.1 uncultured Lachnospiraceae bacterium | reverse complement strand
AATAAATATAGAATCATCCATTGAAGATGATAATTTTGAAATGGAATATAATGAAGCAAAAGGTTGGTGTAATGCAAGAATTGAAGAATTTCATAATATAAGCATATCGCCAGCTGCAAATGTATTTCATTATGGTCAAGAAGTATTTGAAGGAATGAAAGCTTATTATAATAATGGTAATGTTTTTTTATTTAGACCATATATGAATGCGAAAAGAATAAATAATTCTTTAGAGAGACTTTGCATGCCAAAAATTGAAGAAGAAGATTTTGTAACTTCAATAAAAAAATTTGTTGAAGTTGAAAAAGATTGGGTTCCAAAAACAAAAGGCGATACACTTTATATAAGGCCATTTGTGATAGGGCTTGATCCAAAACTTGGTGTTCATCCATCTGCAAGCTATTACTATATTATAATTGCTTCCCCAAGTGGAGCATATTATAAAAATGGATTATCTCCAGTATCAATATGGGTAGAAGAAGAATATGTAAGAGCAGTAAGAGGTGGAGTTGGATTTGCAAAAACAGGTGGAAATTATGCAGCCTCACTTGCTTCGCAGGAAAAGGCAGAGGAAAATAAATGTGAGCAAACTTTATGGCTTGATGGAGTTGAGAGAAAATATATAGAAGAAGTTGGTTCTATGAATATATTTTTTAACATAGATGGGACTATAATAACTCCTATGTTAAATGGAAGCATTTTGCCAGGGGTGACAAGAGATTCAATAATAACTCTTTGTAAAGAATTTGGATATAAAGTAGAAGAGAGAAAAATATCACTTGATGAAGTAATTGTAGCAGCAGAAAATAAAAAACTTATAGAATGTTTTGGGACTGGAACAGCCTGCATAGTTTCGCCTGTTGGTAAACTTATAAATAAAGATAAGATACTTGAAATAGGTAATGGTAAAATAGGAGATTTAAGCCTTAAATTATATGATACATTACTTTCAATACAATATGGTAATTTGGAAGATAAATATAATTGGAGAGTAAAGGTATGTTAAAAACAGGGGCAGAAATTGTAATTGAGTGTTTACTCGAACAAGGGGTAGAAGTTGTATTTGGTTATCCTGGAGGGACTATTTTAAATGTCTATGATGCACTCTATAAGTATGAAGGAAAAATAAAACATATTTTAACTTCGCATGAACAAGGTGCAAGCCATGCAGCAGATGGATATGCAAGAAGTAAAGGAAAAGTAGGAGTTTGTTTTGCAACCTCTGGACCTGGTTCTACAAATTTAACGACAGGCATAGCCACAGCATATATGGATTCTTCACCTGTAGTGTTTATAACTTGTAATGTTGGTGAAAATTTACTTGATAGAGATTCTTTTCAAGAAGTAAATATGGTTTCTATAACAAAAGCAATTACAAAGTGTAATTATCTTGTTAAAGATGTAACTAAACTTGCAGATATAATAAGAGAAGCTTTTTATGTTGCACAAAATGGAAGGCCGGGACCAGTAGTTATAGATATTTTAAAAAATGTAACAGCAGAAAAATGTGAATATGAACATAAAACCCCAGATAAAAATTTTAACAAAAAGAGATTAGCGACAAATGTAAATAGGCAGACATATACAGATAAATGGAGTGAAGTTGACAAAAAAGATTTAGATAGAGCAAGTGTCATGATAAATGAATCAAAGAAGCCACTTATCGTATGTGGTGGTGGAGTAGTTTTAAGTAGAGCAAATGAAGAGTTGTATAATTTTGCTGACAAGATTGATAGTCCAGTTGCATATACCGTTATGGGTTGTGGAGGCTATGATGGGACAAAAGAAAAAGCTACAGGACTTATAGGAATGCATGGGACACAGAGTTCAAATATGGCAGTTGCTAATTGTGATTTACTCATTGTTATAGGATGTAGATTTTCCGATAGAGTTGCACTAAATAGAGATACTTTTGCAAAACAGGCAAAAATTTTACAAATTGATATAGATAGAAATGAAGTTGATAAAAATATAATAACTACATATCATGTAATAGGCGATGCAAAAAAAGTATTAAAAGAATTATTGACAAGAGTTAATAAATGTAATCATAAAGAATGGCTTGATTTTGTATTTTCTTATCCAACAGAAACAGAATATGAATTTAGTGATAAGAACTTAAATCCAAAACAAATAGCCACAGCTATAAAGAAAATAGTACCAAATCAAAGCATAATGACCACAGATGTAGGACAACATCAAATGTGGGCAGTGCAGCATTTTAGTTTTCATTATCCAGGGCAACTTATTACCTCAGGTGGATTTGGTACTATGGGATTTGGGTTAGGTGCTGCCATTGGTGCTAAAGTAGCAAATAAAGATAAAATAGTTCTTCACATTACTGGAGATGGAAGTTTTAGAATGAATTTAAATGAACTTGCAACAGAAGAACATTATAAAATTCCAATAATAACTATTATTTTTAATAACTCTGTTCTTGGAATGGTTAGACAATGGCAAAATATTATTTATAATAAACATTTTTCGGAAACGGTTCTTGATAGAGGACCAGATTTTGTAAAAGTGGCAGAAGCATTTGGGCTTAAAGGAAAAAGAGTAAAGATAGAACAAGAATTGATAGAGGTACTTAAAGAAGCAATAGATTCTAAAGTTGGATATGTAATTGATTGTATAATAGATAAAGATGAAATGGTTAGGCCTATGGTAGGAGCAGGTTCAGATATAACAGATTTTTTAATAAAATAATAAATATAAGGAGAAAATATTATGGCGAAAATGTATTATGAAAAAGATTGTGATTTAAATTTATTGAAAGGAAAAAAGATTGCAATAATAGGTTATGGCTCCCAAGGACATGCACATGCACTTAATTTAAGAGACAGTGGGTTAGATGTAGTAGTAGGTTTAAGAGAAAACTCAAGTAGGGTAAAAGAAGCCACTGATGCAGGGTTAAAAGTTATGAATATTGCTGAGGCAGCAAAATGGGGAGACATAATTATGATTTTAATCAATGATGAAGTTCAGGCAGATGTATATAATAAAGACATACTCCCAAACCTTTCAAAAGGTAATGCTCTTGCATTTGCACACGGATTTAATATAAGATACAAACAAATAGTAGTGCCTGAAGGTATAGATGTATTTATGGCAGCACCAAAGGGACCAGGACATACTGTTCGTTCTTGTTACAAAGCTGGAAAAGGTGTGCCTTGTCTTGTTGCAATAGAACAAAATGCAACTGGAAATGCTCTTTCTCTTGCTCTTGCATATATAGCAGGTATTGGTGGGGCAAAAGCAGGAATTATGGAAACAACATTTAACGATGAAACAGAGACTGATCTCTTTGGAGAGCAATGTGTACTTTGTGGTGGTGTAGTTGACCTTATGCAATGTGGTTTTGAAGTTTTAGTTGAATCTGGTTATGAACCAGAAAATGCTTACTTTGAATGTATTCACGAATTAAAACTGATAGTAGATTTGATAAATAAAGGAGGAATACAAGCAATGAATTATTCAATCTCAGATACAGCAGAATTTGGAGAATATGTATCGGGTGAAAGAGTTATACCACATGAAGAAACAAAAGAGAGGATGAAAAAAGTTCTTGCCGATATAAAAAATGGTTCATTTGCAGAAAGGTGGATTGCAGAAAATAAAACTAATGGAAGAAAATTCTTTAATTCAATGAGAGAAAAATTAAAAGACCATCAAATGGAAATCATAGGAAAAGAATTAAGAGAAAATATGATTTGGGGAAAAGATACAAACCTCGATACAGCATCAAATTAAAATTAAAAATATAATCATATATCAATAAAAAAGGATATAATTATGAAATCAGATAATATAAAATTAGGAATAGATAGAACACCGAATAGGAGTCTTCTTTATGCTCTTGGTCTAACTGATGAAGAAATAAAAAGACCTTTAATAGGTGTTGTTAATTCATTCAATGAAATTGTCCCAGGGCATATGAATATAGATAAAATAACATCGGCTGTAAAAGCAGGTATAAGATTAGCTGGAGGGACTCCAATAGAGTTCCCAGCGATAGCAGTGTGTGATGGAATTGCGATGGGGCATATAGGTATGAAATACTCTCTTGTGACAAGAGATTTAATAGCAGATAGCACTGAATGTATGGCTCTTGCTCATCAATTTGATGGACTTGTTATGATACCAAATTGTGATAAAAATGTTCCTGGGCTTCTTATGGCTGTAGCAAGGATTAATATACCAACTATATTTGTTTCTGGTGGACCTATGCTATCTGGGAAACTTAAAAATGGAAAAAGAACTTGTCTATCTTCTATGTTTGAAGCAGTAGGTGCATATTATGCAGGTAATATGAATGATGAAGATATCAAAGAATATGCTGAAAATGCTTGCCCAACATGTGGAAGTTGTAGTGGAATGTATACTGCAAATTCTATGAATTGTTTAACTGAAAGTCTTGGTATGGCTCTTCCTGGAAATGGGACAATTCCTGCTGTATATTCAAAAAGAATAAGACTTGCTAAAGCCACAGGTATCAAAATAATGGAATTAGTTGAGAAAAATATTAAGCCAAAAGACATTATGACAGATTTAGCTTTTAAAAATGCAATTGCTGTGGATATGGCACTTGGTTGCTCAACAAATACAATGCTTCATTTGCCAGCAATAGCACATGAGTTAGATATAGATATTGATTTGCGCTATGTAAATGAAATTAGTGAAAAAACACCAAATTTATGTCATCTTGCTCCAGCTGGAGATACATATATTGAAGATTTAGATTTAGCAGGGGGAGTATATGCTGTTATGAAAGAACTTGAAAAGAAAAGCTTATTAAATACACAGTTGATGACAGTTACAGGTAGCAGTATAAAAGAGAATCTTTCGCATGTAAAAAACTTGGATGAAAACATAATAAGAAATATAGATAATCCGTATACAAAAACAGGAGGTCTTGCAATACTATTTGGAAATCTTGCGCCTAATGGCTGTGTAGTAAAGAGGTCAGCAGTTGATGAAAAAATGTTAAAGCATAAAGGTCCTGCGAGAGTTTATGATTGTGAAGAAGATGCAATAAAAGCAATTTATGATAAAAAAATAAATAAGGGTGATGTTGTAGTTATAAGATATGAAGGACCAAAAGGTGGACCTGGTATGAGAGAAATGCTTAATCCTACTTCTGCAATAGCTGGAATGGGGCTTGACAAAGAAGTGGCATTGGTAACAGATGGAAGATTTTCTGGTGCGACGAGAGGAGCCTCAATAGGACATGTAAGCCCTGAAGCTGCAAGTGGTGGAAATATTGTATATGTTAAAGATGGAGACATTATATCAATTGACATTCCTAATTATAAAATAGATTTAGAAATAAGTGATAGTGAATTAGAAAAAAGGAAACAAACAACTAAAATAAAAGAGCCAAATGTGAAAACAGGATATTTATCACGATATGCAAAATTAGTATCATCAGCTGATAAGGGGGCAATATTATGTTAAAACTTGAAAAGATATATGATGCTGCAAGTGTTCTTAAAAATGTTACGAGAAATACGGATTTACTTAGCAGTAGTAGTTTAAAATCAGATGCACATATATATTTAAAAACTGAGAATTTGCAAATGACTGGAAGTTTTAAAATAAGGGGTGCTTATTATAAAATTAGCCAATTAAATGAGGAGCAAAAAAAGGCAGGAGTCATAGCATGTAGTGCAGGAAATCATGCCCAAGGAGTAGCACTTTCTGCAACAAAGAGTGGAATTAAATCAGTGGTTTGTATGCCTGATGGAGCTCCTATAAGTAAGGTAGAGGCAACAAGGGGCTATGGGGCAGAAGTTATTTTAGTTCCTGGTGTATATGATGATGCATATGAAAAGGCGATTGAACTTCAAAAAGAAAAAAAATATACTTTTGTGCATCCATTTGATGATGAAGATGTTATTGCAGGGCAAGGCACAATAGGGCTTGAAATATTAAATCAACTTGATGATATAGATGCTATAGTGGTTCCTATAGGTGGAGGAGGGTTAATATCTGGTATTGCATTTACTATTAAAAATATAAAACCGAGTATAAAAATATATGGTGTTCAAGCCGCTAATGCTCCATCTATGTATGAGAGTTTTAAACAAAGAAAACAAATAACACTTGATACAGTATCTACTTTTGCAGATGGTATTGCTGTAAAGCATCCAGGAAATATTACATT
>CAMJKC010000103.1 GCA_946406305.1 uncultured Lachnospiraceae bacterium | reverse complement strand
AGTGGACTTTTTTTCAATTTATTGGTAAAATACTATATATTGTGAAAAAAAGGAGCAAATTATGAAAAATATAAAATTTGGAATAGTTTTGGTCTTATTTATTTTAATTTTAGGAAATGGTGTATTTGCTACTGGTTTTGATACGAGTGGAGATCTTTATCGCTATAGAAAAAATGGTGAATATGTTTTTGATACAATAGTTTATGATAAAATGGAGTATTATTATATAAATAAAGATGGTTTTCTTGAAAAAAATAATTGGATTGAGCATGATGGTAAGTGGTATTATGCGACCAATACAGGTAAACTATATAAGGATGGAAAACACATCATAGAAGGAAAGACATATTATTTTGATAATGAAGCTGTAATGCTAACAGGTTGGATAGAAGATATTTACTATGCAAATGAAGATGGCTATTTAATAACAGGGTTCCAAGAGCTTATAATACCAAAAACTTGGATTAGAGATGAAGAAGAAATAGAGGAAGAGGTTGGCTGGTTCTATTTTGGTCCTGATTTTAAAAAAGTATCAGCTGTAGATGAAGCTTATGTAGTTAAGTTAATAGGAGATCGTAGATATTGTTTTGATGCAAATGGTGTAATGTGCACAGGGTGGAGACAAATAAAAGAAACTGATCCAATTATGAAAGGATATATGTATTTTGTTGATGTAGAAACAGATGATTTTAAATATGGTGAAGCAGTATGTAATAGTTGGTATGCTATAGATCCACCAGAAGAAGTATTGCCTAATTCGGATGTAAAGTATTTTTATTTTAATGCTACAGGATATTTAAAGACAGCAAATGAAGGAAAGTATCTAAAGGTAAAAGTTAATACAAAAACATACCTTTTTAATGAATATGGATATACAGTATATGGCATAAAGAAAGTAGATGGGGAATATTATTATTTTGGCAATAATGAAGCAGATTGCTCAATGAGAACAGGTAGATATACACTTAATGATGGATATGGAAATCCAGTAGAATATTATTTTGATCAAAATGGCACAGGTTATACAGGTGTATATATGAATAAATTATATAACAAAGGTTTACTTTTAAAAGCAGATGAACATAGTAAATATGTAGCATATAAGGTTGATGGCTATGATAGATTAGTTAATACTGCAGGGACAATAATGAAGAATAAGAGAAAAATAAAAGATGGAAATGGGGTAGAGTGGACTACAAACGGAAGTGGAGTTGTAACATATACTGATGAGGGAGAAATTATGATTCCAGATGAGCCAATAGTGACGGAGGACTAATATGGTAAAATATGGAGAGAATGGGAAGCAATATCATACTTGTGTAGGTGTCGGTGATATAGGAGAATATGTTATATTGCCAGGAGATCCAAAGAGAGTAGAAAAAATAGCAAAATATCTTGAGAACCCTAAATTTATTGCAGATAATAGAGAATATTTAAGTTATACAGGTACTTTAAGCGGAGAAAAAGTAAGTGTGGTATCAACAGGGATAGGTGGTCCAAGTGCAGCTATTGCTATGGAAGAACTTGTGCAGGTTGGTGCTAAACATTTTATAAGAGTTGGAACATGCGGTGGGATGGATATAAATGTCAAGAGTGGAGATGTTGTTATAGCAACAGGTGCTACAAGGATGGAAGGGACAACAAAAGAATATGCTCCTATGGAGTGGCCAGCAGTATCAGATTTTGAAGCAGTGAGTGCATTAGTGGAAGGAGCTAAAAAATTAAATGTAGATTATCACACTGGAATAGTTGAGTGTAAAGATAGTTTTTTTGGACAACACGAACCAGAGAGAATGCCTGTAGGATATGATTTGATAAATAAATGGAATGCATATTTGAAGCTTGGTTGCCTCGCTTCAGAGATGGAGAGTGCAGCTCTTTTTGTTGTAGCTAATGCTTTACATGTGAGTTGTGGAACAGTTTTGATGGTAGTTGCAAATCAAGAGAGAGAAAAGATGAAACTCACAAATCCAGTTAACCATGATACAGATCTCGCAATAAAAGTTGCAATTTCTGCTATACAAATATTAATTGAAAAAGGAAGAAAATAAAAAATGCTTGAAAACAAATTTTTTGACCGTGTTTTTTTAATAATCATAGATTCGCTCGGTGTAGGTTATGATGATAAGGCAAAAGATTTTAACGACGAAGGGGCAAATACATTATCACACATAATTGATTCTACTCAAAGTTTAAGTTTTGAAAATCTTTATAGTTTTGGAATTACTAATCTCATAAAAAATGAAAAAGTAAAATATAATAAAAATACAATCGCCTATCATATGAGACTCAAAGAGGCAAGCAATGCAAAAAGCACTATGGAAGGACATTTTGAAATGATGGGGGTATATACTAAAATACCTTTTTTGACTTTTACTGAAAAAGGCTTTCCACCTGAACTCATAAAAGAAATAGAAGAAAAGACAGGGCATGAGGTCATAGGCAATAAGTCTGCAAGTGGAACTGAAATTATAAAAGAACTTGGGGAAGAAGAAATTAAAAATCATAAAATGATAGTTTATACCTCTGCAGATTCTGTTTTACAAGTGTGTGGGCATGAAAAGAGTTTTGATTTAAATGAACTTTATAGATGCTGTGAAATAATAAGAGAAATAACAATGAAGAAGGAATGGAGAGTAGGAAGAGTCATAGCGAGACCATATATAGGAACTTCAAGTGAAAATTTTGAGAGAACAGCTAATAGAAGAGATTATGCAATTAAGCCTCCTATAGAGACTGCATTAGATATTTTGAAAAATAATAATTTTGATGTAATAGGTGTAGGCAAGATTGGCGACATATTCTCTATGCAAGGAATAACAAAATCAATTCATTCTGAATCATCAGTAAATGGGATGGAGCAGACTATAGATATATTAAAAAATAATCAATTTAAAGGTCTGTGTTTTGTAAACCTTGTGGACTTTGATGCAAAATGGGGACATAGGAGAAATCCAAAAGGATATGCAGAAGAAATAGAGAGATTTGACATAAAGTTATCTGAATTCATAAAAAATATGACAGATAGAGATTTACTGATGATTTCTGCTGACCACGGTAATGACCCAACATTTAGAGGAACAGATCACACAAGAGAATATGTTCCACTTATGATTTATAGTAAAAATTATAAAGAACCATCTCATCTCATAGACCAAGGTAGTTTTTCAGTTATTGGCAATATGATTCTTGAGAATTTTAATTTAAAACCAAATGAAGATATGATAAAAAATGAATTGGTAGTAAAGAAATATGAATGATGAATACTACATGAATATTGCAATAAAAGAAGCAAAGAAAGCATATGAAGGTGGAGATGTCCCAGTAGGTTGTGTGATAGTATATAAAAAAAATATAAAAAATGAAAAAATGTATGAAAAAGTTTCACATATAATAAAAGAAAAAACAGAAATAATTCTTTCAAAGGCATACAATGAGAGAAATAAAAAAGGAAATGCCATATGCCATGCAGAGATTTTAGCGATATCAAAAGCTTGTAAAAAAATAAAAGATTTTAGGTTAGAAGATACAGTTATGTATGTGACACTTGAACCTTGTCAGATGTGTGCTGGAGCAATACTTCAAAGTAGGATGAAAAAAGTTGTAATAGGAACAGAGAGTGAGAAATCAGGTAGTTGTGGAAGTATTATAAATATTTTAGATAATGATAAATTTAATCATAAAGTTGAAATTGAGTATGGCGTTTGTAAAAAAGAATGTAGTGAGTTAATAAAAAAATTTTTAAGAGAGAGAAGAAAATGAAGTTTTTAAAAAAAATGTTAAGTAATCAGGCTGTTTTGTATATTATTGTTGGTTTTTTAACGACAGTATTAAATATTTTTCTTTTTCATTCATTTAATAAACTTTTAAATGAAAGTGTAACCAATCAATACAATTTTTTATATGCCAATGCTGCTGCTTGGGTTATAGCAACTCTATTTGCTTTTATATGTGATAAAGTTATAGTTTTTAAGAGTGTCAACTTTTTTCCAGTAGTTTTTTTAAAGGAAATGTTTTCTTTTTATTCATTAAGAGCTTTATCATTTTTTGTTGAAGAATTTGGAATGTATTGTTTTGTTATGAAATTTAATTTTGATAAAATTTTTTCAAAAATATTAATTTCTGTAGTAGTTGTTATACTTAATTTTTTATTCAGTAAATTTGTAATATTTAATAAAAAAAGTTGAGAGAATATGATAAAGAAAATTGATAATTTGTTTAGTAAACTAAAAAGAAGAGATATAATATTTTTGTTATCTTCTTCATTGCCACTAACATGTAGGTTAGTTATTTTTATTATGAAAGGAATTTTTCCATTTGGAAATAGATCTTTTTTAAGAACAGATTTATATCACCAATATGCACCTTTTTATTCTGAATTAATATATAAATTAAAAAACTTTAAAAGTTTATTATATACACATGATGTAGGCATTGGAACTAATTTCATATCATTATTTGCTTATTATTTATCTTCTCCATTTAACATATTATTATTTTTTGTAAGTGAAAAATATATTATAGAATTCATAACATATGCTGTAGTTTTAAAAATTGCACTCTGTGGGCTTACTATGGCTATTTATTTAATTAATAGATATAAATGTGAAAAACTTTTTGTTGTATTTTTTGCATTGTTTTATGCTATGAGTGGGTATATAGCAGCATATTCATGGAATATAATGTGGCTTGACTGTATATGGATGTTTCCACTTTTAATATTGGGGTTTGAAAGAGCATTTTATAATGACAATCCATTTTTATATATTGTGGTTTTAGGGATGTCCATTTTGACAAACTATTATATAGCAGCAATGGAATGCTTTTTTTTAATTTTCTATTTTGTGATTCTTTTATTTTTATCAAATACAAAAAAAGTAAAAAATATAATAAAAAAATTGATAAGGATTATATTGTATTCTTCAGTTGGAGTTATGTTATCTGCGATACTTTTGATTCCTACAATATATGCCTTTACAATGACAGGTTCAAATAAATTTGAATTCCCAAAAAGTGGTTCTGAATATTTTTCAATAATGGATATTATTGCAAGACATATGCCTTATGTAGAAATTGAAAATGGACTTGACCATTGGCCAAATATTTATTGTGGAGTGTTTATAATCGTTCTTTTAATATTATATTTTTACAATAAAAAAATATCTTTAAGGGAAAAAATTGTATATTCTGTAGTCTTAATATTTTTTTATGCCTCATTTTCAATAAATTTTTTAAACTTTTTTTGGCATGTGTTTAAGTATCCAAACTCACTACCTGCAAGGCAGAGTTTTATTTATATTTTTCTATTACTCATAGTAGGCTTTAGGTCGTTAAATAAAATTAAAAATGTTGATAAGAAAAATATTGATAAAGGTTTCGTAATTTCATTGAGCATTGTTATTTTATTAAATGCCATAGTAGTAAATGATAAAATTGGATTTCACAATTACTATTTAGGAATGATATATATACTTATATATTATTTGTTATTAAAGATGTATATAAAAAATAAAAAGAATCTTTTTTTTATAGCTGTAGCGATAATTTCAGTAGAACTTGTCACTAATATGTATGTGACATCCGTGACTACAATAAATAGAAATGAATATATAGAAGATTATGAGGATATAAGAAAATTAACTGATGATGTTTATAGTATGAATGATGATTTTTATCGACTTGAAAGAATGGAAATGACAGCAAAGGATGATGGAGCATTTTATAATTTTAGATCGCCATCAATTTTTTCTTCAACTGCATATAGAGATGGGACGGAATTTTATAAAAAAGTAGGATGTGAAGCATCATTTAATGCCTATTCTATAACTGGCTCAACACCTTTTATTGATGCACTTTTAGATGTAAAATATGCCTTCTATAAAAATGAATTAGAAAATCCAAGAGATTTAAATTTAAGATTTATAGACAAGTCAAATGATATTAATTTATATCAAAGATTAGATACTTTGCCTTTATCTTTTGTGCTTTCAGAACAATTTATAAATGACTATGACTATAGCTCTGCGAATCCAGCCACAGTTCAAAATAATTTTGCAAGAACAATGAATCTTAGTCCTATGCTTGATAAAATAGATGTAAATATTGATGGAAAGAAAGCAAAGTTTATAGTTGAAGATAGTGGGGATTATTATGTATTCGTTAGAGATA
>CAMJKC010000102.1 GCA_946406305.1 uncultured Lachnospiraceae bacterium | reverse complement strand
GTTCAGGAAGAGTTGTAAAAATTATAGAATAATCTAAAAATATTTTATAAACCAAAAGAGCACGCGTAAGCGTGCTCTTTATTTTAAACCTTAGAATTATTGGCAAGAATATCGTAATTTGATAAATACTCTATAAGTTTTAATACTGGTTTGCTATAAATAGATTGTTTCTTCCATATAATATTTAAATAAAATTTTGGTTGATTAACAAGTGGAATGAACGAAAGATTGGACTTGCCTATAGTATTTATAATATCACTAAGGCATAAGACATACCCCATACCTATTTCTGCCATAAGAGATGCGTTATATAATAGATTATATGTGCCGATAATGTTTAAGTTTTGAAGATTGAATGCATTATAATTTTTCATTTGTCGTGATACTATAAGTGGTAGAGATGATAGTATTTTATTTGATATTGATTTTAAATTAGAGTGTTTTTTGTTCTTCTTAAACAACAATCCCCATTTGGTATTAGTTTTAATGTTTTTACTGTTATATTTACTTAAGTCAACTTTGTCAAATACAACACCAAAGTCAATTATACCACTATCTAAATCTCTATATATATCATCTTGGTCACCACTGCTTATTTTAAAAGTGAAATTTTTATAGTCATTTTGGAGTTTTTGTAATTTGGATTATGTTGATAAGTAGCAAAGTGCATAAATGTAAAAATATAAAAGTTTAAGAAGAATCTCTCTATATGGAGAGATTTTTAATTTCTTTACAAATTGCAGTATATTTCATAAATTTTAAATAAAGTTTTGTGGTATAATAAAGTAGTAATATTTTTTAAGAGGTAATAAAGTTTATGAAACACGAATGTAAAATAACAATTTTAGAAACTAAATGCTTTGCTGATTATCAAGAAAAGTATTTAGCAAATCCCGAGTCAGGTGCTTGTCCGTTTTTTAAGTCAGGTGATGAGTTTTTATTAAAAAGAACACCAGAGCAAGATGACTTTTATCATTTGATGAATGGTAAGTTTTGCGGAGAGGCTTGGGATGCAATAAGTAGGTATGTTTACACAGCTCTTCAGGGCGGTTCTATTATGAAAGGCTGGACTAATGATGATAGAGTAATGATAGCTTGCTGTAATGATGGAACAAGACCAGTAATATTTAAAATTGAAAGAATAGATATACCTGAAAATGATGAAGAAAGAGAGTGGCTTTCAAAGCAAAACTTTAAGAATACCAAAGAAAATGCTTATACTGGATAATATTTATGACTAATCTTTGGAATGCTTGGCACGGATGTCATAAAATTAGTGCAGGCTGTCTTAATTGTTATATGTTTCGCCGTGATGCTATTTTTTTAATTTTTTCAAAATCCCATTATAATAAATTCTCATCAGTATGGTGGATTTTATCCAATTTGTAAATGCGTAGTTCACCTATTTACAAATATATATAAAAATGTATTTATATAAAAATATATATCGTAGAAAGGGGATAAATATTAATTATGATAAAAAAAACATTTTCATCAAAATTAATAATAATTTTATTGTTAATAATAATATGTATTTTTTTTATATTATCTTGTGATAATAAAAAGACTAAATATGTTTTTAATCAACAAAATATTTGTGAAAAATTAAAAAACATAAAATCAGTGTATGAAGATAATATACAAGTTTTTGATGATAGTAATATAATAAAATTTGGAAATATAGATTTTATTGTAGTAAAAAAGAATAAAAATAAAGCATTACTTATGACTAAAAATGTTATTGATTATAAATATTTTAATAAAGAAACTGATGATGAGTATATAAGTAGTAGAGACAATGAATTAGAATGGGAAGATACATATTTACGAAAATATTTAAATAATGAATTTTATAATAAATTTTCTAAAAAAGAAAAACAAATGATAATAACTCAAAACTTACAAAATCCAGGAAGAAAATATAATTATGGATATGATATATACGATACTTATGATAATGTATTTTTATTGTCAGCATTTGAGATTAATAAATATTTTAATCATATAGAAGATAATATTTTGAATAATGATGTTACAATAAAAAATGCCATAGCATATGATGAGAACGGAAACAAGGCACAATATTTTTTGAGAACAAGATATGATAGCGATTATTATATAGTAGATGAAGAAGGAAATCTTAAAAAAAATAAATTGAAACAAAAAAATGGTATAAGACCATGTATAGTAGTAAAATATGATGATTTTGAGTATTCATACAATAATTATACAGAAGAAGATGATAAAATAGATGTAATAAAATATATAATCAATGTAAAAGAAGATATAAAAAGCAAATTAAAAAAAATTAAAAACTATGACTATTCAGGGATAGAAAATCCATATACTAATCTTGATGAAAATGAAATAGTTGAAACATTTGTATATTCAGGAAAGCCAGAAGACAGATATGATGATTATTTTATATATTATGATTGTAATGGTTTTGCTAAAAATAGTAATGAAAAAGTAGAAACATTAATGTCACTTGAAGTAACAAATGTATATGATGATGTCAGAACAATATATAGTGATGTATTTGGTAGAGTAGATATTTTTATAGATAATATAAATTATAAATGGCTATATAAAACTTTTTTAGATTATGATGAGTTTAGAAGACATAGTTATTTTAGTAAAGAACTAGAATTAAATATTTTAAAATATATAGAGAATAAAAATTTATTTAGCATTGAAAAGTATTTAGATATAACAGATACTTGTGGCACAAGACCAGCTAATATGAATGATTTAATAGAGGTATATGACAAAGTAACATTAGGTAGAGTAAATAATAAAAAATTAATATGGACAGTAGCAGAAGCTGGTGAGTATTTAACATTAATAAGTGATTATACTTTTTTTACAAATCTTAATGATATAAGGAAAAATTTAGATACTGAAGAATATTTTAACAATTATTTTACAGGCACAGAACTGTTAAAAATGAAAAAGATTAATGATTATAGATATAATATAATGCCATATGAAGAATTTATTAATATATTTCCATTTGCAAATGAAAGAAAAGTATTAGGTTGTATAGATGGAGATTATATAGGAAATAAATGCTATTATGTAGGTGGAGAAGGGAGATATAAAGCTTCAATTAATGCCTGCGATGAAAATGGAGAATTATATCCAGCATATGATTTATTAGAACTTCCAAATAGAATATGTATAGTAGTAGATAATCAAATAGTTGAAAGAATAGAAAATATAGATGATGTTGACCTTTTTGATTTTGAAGAAGCAAAAAACAATTATGAAAAAGATAAAAATAAACAGAACAATAAAAGTCGAGATGAATTTGATAATATAAAATTTTTTGACGAAGATATGGAAATAGATACAAAGATTGCTACATATAAAAATGAATTAGTAAAAATAGGAGATGAATTAAAATATGTAGATTATGTGGGAAAAGAGCAAGATATAAAAAATATAACAGATGTAAATGATATAAATGTAGGAGAATATGTTTTTTATGGAAATGCAAATAAAATAATAGAAGATGACAGTGTAAAAAATGTAGATAAAAAAATCATATGGAGAGTAGTAGATAAAAATAATAATAAAATGACACTACATAGTGTATTTGTTATAGATAGAAAAAGAGAAGATAATGAATATAAAGATAGCGAATTAAGAAAATGGTTAAACAATGATTTTTTACAAAAATCATTTACAATAGAAGAGAGAAATAGGATTATTGAAACTAATACAAAATATGAAACAGATAATGGAAGTTTAATAGAATTAAATGATAAGGTAGCTACATTAACAGATGAAATAGCAAATGAGAATTATAAAGATATTAACACTAAAATAAATATTTTATCAGCAAAGGATTTATTAAAAGAATATATAATTAATTATACTAATATAGAAGAAGAAAAAAAATATCCAAAAGATGAATACTTTCATCTAAGTTTTAGAGAAGCAGTTTATAATATTTATCCAGAACAAGAATATGTATATGTTGAAAATAGTAATTTTAACTCAATATATAATGGCCGTTATTATAGTTTTGGGGGTATTAATGAAGAAGACTGTGGGGTTATGCCTATTATTAGTTTAAGATTTGAAAATGAAAAAGAGAATGTATATTATATAAATGATTTAAATTTTAATAAAATGACACATCATAATTTTGTTATAGGAGCAAATTTATATTTTATAGAAAATAAACAATTAAAAGTTGTTAATAATTTTAATAATGAAAAATATGTATTAAAAGATGATATAAAAACAGTTGTTGAAGATGTAGATTTAATATATAAAAGAAATAAAGAACTATACATTTTTAATAATGGCAAAATAGGACAAGACAATGTTTCAGACTATGGTGATTTTTACATATATATTGATAATGATAAATTATATACTATAGATAATTATATATCATTATATTTATTGTTTAATGATGATGATTCTTTTAATTTTTATAAAAAAGCAATTATAGATAGAGATGCATTGTATAAAGGAGAGATAAAATTAGAAGGACAAAAATATTTTTATAAAAATGAAAAAATATTTGATGACAAAAACACTGAATACAGTTTAATGGAGTTTAATAATAAACAAAAGAATATAACTAATATAAATATAAATATAAATAAAAACAAAAAAACATATACATATGAAAATGAAATAAAACCACTAATTTTTTATACAAAAAATAGCATTTTATATTTTTATGATGGTTATAATGAAAACGAAATAAGTATTGTTAATAATCAAAAAGATAGAGGATATGTATATAAAGCAGATAATGAAAATTATTTTATCTCTATAACAAATACTGATAATACACAAACATTAAAGATTTTATATTATGAAAATAAAAATTGGAATCTTGAAGATTTAGATGATGGATACTTTAGTTATAGCACTTATGATTATAAAGATGGGATGTATTATTATAGCAGATATGAAAATGAAATAGATACATCATTTAGGGATTATATATCATTATATGCAGTAAATAAAAATACAGCACCAAAAGAAATATATAAAAAACAATTATCAGACAAGTGTTATTATGATATAGACAAAGAGCAAATGTTTTATATTAATGATAAAAATGAATTAGTATTAATCAATAAAGAT
The DNA here is from genome assembly GCA_946406305.1 of uncultured Lachnospiraceae bacterium. Lineage (GTDB taxonomy): Bacteria > Bacillota > Clostridia > Lachnospirales > Lachnospiraceae > UBA3633. The sequence goes on along the minus strand of CAMJKC010000102.1, from coordinate 1,062 downwards.
AATACAGAGAATATTATAGATAAAAATGTTGATAGATTTTTAACAATATCAGATGGATTAATTTATGAAACAAATATTGATAATATAAATATTATTAATTATTATAGAGAAGGAAAGATTAGTAAAATACAAGAAGGATATATACCTAACTATACTATTTATGATATAGAAAAAACTAACAATTATTTATTAGTTAGAAATAATAATGATACAAATGCAAATGATCCATATATATTGTATTATATTGATAATGATAATATACAGATTATTGAAGATAAGGTTAATGAGTATAATATTATTGATAAAGACACTATATTTTACAATAAGGGTTTGCATCTTGAACAATACATAGTATATAAAAATAATAAAATAGATTTGAAAGCAGATGAATCAAAAAAATTAACTGCAATGAGGCATAATAATATTTTATATTATATTATTAATGATAAACTATATAAAATTAATAATATTGAGGATGAGAATTTTCAACCAGAATATATAGATGATAGAGTGATTTTCATAAATCATATATTTAATGATGGTAGTGTATTGTATAATAAATGGTCAAATGATGAAAAAGTAAAAAATAATTATATGATATATGATGATAAAATTAACACATATATGTCAGATTTGGATAGTGATATCTATTCGCATTTTGTTAGTTTTGATGATGATACTATATACTTTATGAAAAAGAATGGAAATGCATATACTATATATGATTTTTATGATAAAACAAAAATAATATCAGAAAATGTAATAATGTGGAGTGTTGAATAATCCATCATGAAAAAGAATATTTTGTTAAAAATAATATTGATGATAATAATATTTAATATAATAATTATTAAATATGCTTTTTGCTATGAACCAGCACCAAAAGTAAATAAATCATTAAATTATGTTGATAATAAGTATTATGTTATAAGTAAGCCATATACTGATAAAAAATATTTAGTAGATGCTAAAGGAGAGATATTGTTATCTGCAGATAATAGTATAAATACAAAAACAAATATATATATATCTGCAAATGATCAAAATAAATATTATTTTGTA
>CAMJKC010000101.1 GCA_946406305.1 uncultured Lachnospiraceae bacterium | reverse complement strand
GCAAGTTTTATGATGTGTGTGGTAATTATAAAACATATATAAAAAGAAGATATGGTGAAATAACATTAGATATACCAGATAGTGAAAAAATAAACAATAGTTATGAGGCATATCATATTGATTGATAATATTTTTAGATACGAATTTTGTATAACTAAATGCTTATATCAAAATTATAAAAAAATAAAAGTTGATATAAATATATATATATGAAAATTATGAATACTTTTAAAGAATGATAAATTATATAGGAGGTGTTTTTTGAATCATTTAGTGTTTTTTCATATTGACAAAATGAATGCTCAAAACACTAGAGCAACAATGGAACTGTACTACAATTTAGAATCAGAAGAATGGAAAGATGTGTATTGGGATTTTTTAAAAGAAGATAAAAAAAATGAATATATATTAAAATTGCAAAATTCATGGGATGCATATTATATTTATGTACATTATATGTATTCTGATGGTGAAAAATCACCAATTGAAATTACTATTTGCAATATTCAATTAAATTGTAATAAAGTTCAAACAAAAAGAGTGTGTACACTTTGTAGTATTGAATATGTAAATTACATAATGGAAGAAAGTAAAATATTGATAAATGAAGATTTTGATAAACATAACGATTATTTAAAATTAATAGAAAATGAAGAAATATATAATAGACTTGATGTATTTGCTAGAGGATTACATAAGATGAGTGAAAGTAATACAGTTAGGCAATTTAATTTAGATAAGGATAATGAATTGTTGCATGATATTAATTCTATATCATTTTCTAAAGCATTTAGAAGAATGCAAGATAAGGCACAAATTTTCACATCTGCTAAAGGAGATCATTATAGAACTCGATTGACTCACACAAATGATGTAGTAAGAATTAGTAAACTAATCTCTAGAAGAATTAATAATAAGTTAAAAATATTAAATAATGATTTTTATATAGACGAAGATGAAGTTGAGGCAATAGCACTTGGACACGATATAGGGCATACCCCATTTGGGCATCAAGGTGAAAGAACATTAAATGACATTATTAATGGAAAAAATGGTGTTATACCAAATGGAGGTAAAGAATTAGTTAAAGATATGGGAGGTTTTAAACATAATGTACAAAGTGTAAGAGTTCTTACTCATATTGAAGAAGAATCATTACAATATGAAGGATTGAATATTTCATATAGGGTTTTGGAGGGTATATTAAAACATTCTAAATATTCAAAAAATGATATTCTGAAATTAGTTGATAGTGAAATTACTAAACATTTAAATTTGAATGCGAAATTAGATAGAAATGTTTATAAAAATGTAAAAGAAGTAGACGAGTTTAGTAATTTTAAATATGAAAACACATATTTAACTGGAAGAATTGTCAATATAGCAGATGAAATTGCCCAAAGGGGATCTGATATTGAAGATGCAATAAAATCACAAAAGATAAAATTAAAAGAGATTGTTAAAATTTTTGAGAGCACAAAATATTGTGATAAAATGCGAGAAATGGAGAATATATTAAGAGAAAATGCAAAGATAAAAAAGTATGATAAAAGAAATGTACATTTATATTTGTTTAAAGATAAAATAATAAGTTGGCTAATTGATGATATTGCCTGCAAGAAAAATGTTATAGAAATTAGTGAAAAAAAAGATGATTACAGTTTGTGGTTTTCAGAAGATATAGAAAGATTAAATATCATAATAGAAGAAATTATAAGTAATAAAGTTGTTATGAGTCAGGAAGTCACAAAATTTGATAATGATGCTAATAGTATAATTATAAAATTATTTAATGTATATTATAAAAATCCGAAAATGTTAAATGATAATATAATACATAGAATATTTATTGACATGTTAAATAACGAATTTACATATCATAATGCAGTAGATTTTAGAAATATGAATAAAGATTACGTAAATAATGTTATTGAAGAAATTAATAGTATTGATATGACTTTATATGAAAAATTAAAGAACATTACAAAAGATGATGAAGATGAGATAAAAAATAATTCGCAAGATGAACTTAAAGAAAAAAATAAAAATGATGATGAAAAATATAATCTTTTGATATTAAAAATCAGATATGAGCAACAAAAGATTATTATAAGGAATATTTGTGATTATATCGCAGGAATGACAGATAGTTTTGCATTAGTAGAATATAATAGAATACTATAAATATTATTTGTATGTTGCTATATTGTATTCAGTTATTAGATTTTGAGATTTAATATTACTATATGATTTTATCTAATTAAAAATATTGATAAATGGATTCAGGATAATTTCGCAGATAATGATATGTATGGTAACTGATATATAATTAATTGATGGTAATTCATTTAGGTCAATTATATTGATGCAAAAATCTTTAGGCTATAATGGTATTGTATTACTATATAGCCTATTTTTTTATATTTAAATTAAATATAATAAAAAATTTATAAATATGCAGACAAAATTCTAAAAAATGTAATTTTCAACATTTATTTTATCAAAAAAATGTAAATATTGACATTTTTTTGATTATTTACTATAATATTTATATGCAAAGAAGTTTAATTAATAAATTAGTTGAGTGGAAAAATAGTAAAAATAGAAAACCTTTAATTTTATCTGGTGCAAGACAAGTTGGTAAAACTTGGCTTATGTTAGAGTTTGGAAAAAAATATTATAAAAATGTTGCATATATTACTTTTTTTAACAACAATAGATTTAAAATGGTATTGGAGCAAGATTATGATATAAAAAGGATTATAGAAAATATATCTATAGAAACTAATGTTGAAATTGATCCATTAAATACATTAATAATATTTGATGAAATTCAAGAGTGCCCAAAAGCTATAGAGTGCTTAAAGTATTTTTGCGAAAATGCAAGAGAATATAATATAATTGCTGCTGGATCATTGCTTGGAGTTTTTTTACATAATAATATATCATTTCCTGTTGGGAAAGTTGATGAACTTTCATTATATCCTATGAATTTTTTTGAATTTGTTGAAGCATGTGGAGAAGATAAATTATATCATGCACTATGTGAAAAAAAAGTAAACATAATCAATGATTTTAAAGATAAGTATATTAGATTATTAAAAGATTATTATTATGTAGGGGGAATGCCAGAAATAGTAGAAAATTTTGTAAATAACAAAAATTATGAAATTGTTAGGGATAAACAAAATATAATAATAAATCAATATATTAAAGATTTTTCAAAACATATAAAAGGTATAGAATTAGCAAGAATTAATCAAATTTGGGATTCAATTCCTGCTCAGTTACTAAAAGAGAATAAAAAATTTATTTTTAATAACATTAAAACAGGTGCAAGGTTTAAAGAATATGATATAGCAATTGAATGGTTAAAAAGGTCAGGACTAATATATGTTGTAAATAAAATTTCAATACCTAAAATTCCACTTAAAGCATATTCTGAAATTTCATCATTTAAAATATTTCCTGTGGATATTGGATTATTGTCTGCAATGGCTGAAATAGATATAAAAACTTTAATTGATGGTAATGACATATTTGTAGAATTTAAAGGTTTATTGGCGGAACAATATGTGGCACAGCAACTTATATCTATGTATAATAAACAATTATTTTATTATGCGAGTAAAGACAATTATTACGAGGTGGATTTTCTTGTTTCTATAAACAATAATATTATTCCAATAGAAGTAAAATCTGGATATAATACTAAATCAAAAAGTTTAAGCTATATTATTGAAAAATATAAATTAGACAATGCATATAAAATATCATTAAATGATTATGATAATAAAAATTGTATAAAAAATATACCATTATATGCTTTAAATTTGTTAAATATATGATATAATGTAAGTAAAATAAAATATAATATAATATAATTTAGTTATGTGGTTAAAATATATAGGAGCATATATATAATGTACACATTCCCTGTTGTAGAAAAATATTTAAAAAAAATTAAAAACATTGAGCATATTCATCCAAGAAAGCAAAGGATAGTTGAGAAAATTTTAAAAGAAATACCAGTTATAAGTGTTTTTGGAAGCTCTACGAGGTGGGATTGCAATGAAAAGAGTGATATAGATTTATTATTGGATAAAAATGACATAAAGATGAGTAAAGATGAAGTGTTCATGAAATTAGTTAAAATTATAGATGATAATTTTGACTTGTTGTGGAAAGATGAAATAGAAGGAAAATTGAATAAATATGAAAAAGAAAATATTTTGAATAGGAGCATAAAATTGTATGAACGATAGCTTCAATTTAATAGCACAATCAAGATACTATTTAAAAAGATTTGTTTCATTACTAAATGATTTAAATAAAATAGATTTTAATGAAAAAGATTATGCTTTACGAGAAATGGCATTATTGATACAATTGTTTATTCAGAAATTGCAAAAGAGTTACATTCATGGATAGATAATAATATAAAAATAAAAGAAGATTAATTAGTATTTTATAAGGAGATTTTAATATGTTAAAGAGGAATAGTTTTATTATTGGTTTAATTTGTATTTTGGCACTTTTTGGATGTTCAAAAAATGAAATAATTAGTTTAAATGATTCAAATGAAACTTTGGAAGAAACTACTAATTCTGAATCTGTTTCTGAAGAAGTAAGTGTAATTGTAAATAATGATGATAGTAGATATGATGACTTGTTTTCAATTGAGTATTATACTATGACAGATGAAGAAGAAATTGATGGAAATATGGTTTTATTTCAAGAGGCGAAATATCCAGAGATTACATCTAAATATGATTTTGATGATAAGTCATTAGATAATTATTTAACTGAATTAAATGACAATTTTAAGAAATCTGCTGAAAGTTTTATCGCTGATAATAAACAAGACTCAAGAGAAGTATTTGAGTTTAGAGGTTATGATGACGGTCACTATGAACATGATGAGAGTTTAAATATAGAAAGATTTAATGGTGGTGTTTTGTCAATATTATCAAATTGCTATGAGTATATGATGGGAGCACATGGATCAACTATTATTACGGGGTATAATTATAATTGGATAGATGGCAAAAAAATTATTTTTGATGAGTTAATATCTGATAAAACTAAACTAAAAGAATTGATAGTTAATTATCTTGAAAATGAATTCAAAGAAGAAATAAATGAAGACTATAAAGATACAATTGACAGTTTTTTAAGTGGTGAATACGAAATGAGATTTTTAGTTACTGATAATGGGATAGACATAATTTTTAATCAATATGACATCGCGGCTTATGCTGTTGGTATTATCACAGTTCCTATAGATTATGTAGGGAATGAAGATGTATTCTCAAATAATTTATGGTTAACACATTAATTTAATATAAAATATTTATATTATATTGTTTGATTATGATTAATAAAAGGATATGCATTTTTTAGATGTGAAATTATAGAGGCAAAATAATAAAAAAAACATATTAAAGTGTATTGGAGATATTATATGTCTTTTGATTTTTCAAAGAAATATGAAAGATTTGAAAAAAAAGTTTATCTTTCTTCACCAACAATGCATGAAGAAGAATTTAAATATGTGGAAGAAGCATTTAAGACCAATTGGATATCAACAGTTGGTAAAAATATAGATGAAATAGAAAAGAACATTTGTGATAAACTTGGTTGTAAGTATGCTGTTGCCTTATCTACAGGGACATCTGCTTTACATCTCTCGGTGAAACTTGCTGGGCAAGAATTATATGGGTTACCTAAAATTGGACAAGGTGCTTTAGAAGAAAAAAAAGTTTTTGCTTCCGATATGACTTTTGATGCTACTGTTAATCCTATTGTATATGAAGGTGGAGAGCCTATATTTATTGATACTGAATATGAAACATGGAATATGGATCCGATTGCATTAGAAAAAGCATTTGAAATATATAAAGATGTTAAAATAGTTGTTATAGCTCATCTTTATGGTACTCCAGGGAAAATTGATGAAATAAAAAAAATATGCGATAAACATAATGCTATTATAATTGAAGATGCTGCTGAATCATTAGGTGCAACTTATAAAGGTATTCAAACTGGTTCTTTTGGGAAATATAATTGTATTAGTTTTAATGGAAATAAAATTATTACTGGAAGTTGTGGTGGTATGTTTTTAACTAATGATGAATTAGCTGCTAAAAAAGTCAGAAAATGGTCAACACAAGCAAGAGAAGCAGCCCCTTGGTATCAACATGAAGAACTTGGTTATAATTATAGAATGTCAAATGTAATTGCTGGGATAATAAGAGGAC
>CAMJKC010000100.1 GCA_946406305.1 uncultured Lachnospiraceae bacterium | reverse complement strand
GACAGCAAAAAACAAAAAGCAAAAAAGGAAAAAGCAAACTGAAAAAACGGAAGAAAAAAGTTGAACGAAAAAGCTGGAAGCAAAAAAAACTTTGCGAAGAAAAAAACGGAAGTTGCGAAAACGGAAAACGGAAAAAGAAAAAAACTGAAAAACGAAAAAGAAAAAAAGTTCATGACCCCGGAGGGCCGGTCGAAATCCTGAAAAGAAAAGCTTTCTTGGACCGCCACCCAGAAACGCGTTTGAAAACGCATAATCCGTGGGGCAAAAAACGATATTAAATCATACAATGTAGTATTTACAAGGGTTTTAAGGATTTAGAGATGTAAATATTGATAGTATTTCACATAAAAAAGCAATAAAAACGGACAATAAATCAAAAAATGTTCGCTAAAAGGCGCATTTTCATTTGATTTATTTTTGATTATTTTTGATTTTTGCTAAAAAAGACATAGCAAAAAAGGGGGTAAATATGTCAAGAGGTGGATTTAGGGCAAATTCTGGTAGGAAGAAAAAGTCCGACCAACAAAAGATACTTGAAGGAAAACTTGATGCAAATGTGCTAAAAGCACGAACTGTGGAAGGGGAGTCAGTAGATGTTGAAGTGATTGATAGTGACTTGCCACCACTAAGAGACTATATGACCAAGCAACAAAAGAATGGCACATACCTACAGGCTGAGGAAGAGTACAAGAGAGTGCTTGAATGGATCAAAAAGAGTGGATGCGAGGATAAAGTTCCAAAGAACCTGATAGAGCAATATGTAATGAATAGGTGCAGATACATAGAACTACAAAACTATGTGAGTGAGTATGGATATGTTGTCAAAAAAGGAAGTAATGGAAACATACAACCTAATCCATTCTTCCAAATGCTGCAAGAGCAAGAAAGAACACTAAATGTGTCATATAACAATATAGACAATATAATCCGTCAAAGGTCAATTTCAAGTCTATATTACGAAAATGATGACACAGGTAAAAAAATGATGGCCATTATGAATATAGGAGGAATGTAAAAATGTTTGAAAAAGTAAACCCAAGCCATCCTGATAAAATTTGCGATAGGATAGGTGGAGCAATAGTTGATTTAGGATATAAGATGCAAGATAGTCCAAAGATTGCAGGCGAGTGTCTTTTAGGACACGGTAATTGTCACATTATCATTGAGACAAGTGTGAACTATAAGAGAGAGGACATTGAAGATATAGTTCATAGAATTGCAGGATTTAATGTTAAGGTTGATTTGCAGATAGTTCCACAAGATGAACATCTCGCAAACAATCAATCTAAGATTATAAAGTGTGGTGACAATGGCATCTTCAAAGGATGTAGAGTGAATGAGGAAGAAAAGAAACTCACAAGAATTGTAAGAGCACTTTATAAGAAATACACATTTGATGGTAAGTTCATCTATGATAGTGAAACTGACACACTTATTGCTTGTCAATCAAATGTAGATAGCGATAAGCTAAAAGAGGAATTAGAACTAACAGGTATCAAGAATGTAATAGTTAATCCACTTGGATATTGGACTGGAGGTTCGGATGTTGATACAGGAGCTTGTAATAGAAAGTTAGGCTCTGACTTAGGAAGAGCGGTAACTGGCGGAGGATTACATTTTAAAGATATCAGCAAAGCCGATGTGGCAGTAAATGTCTATTTGCATAAAATGGCACAGTTAAGTGGAAAGACTGAACTTCCTGTAAAGTATGCAGTATGTGCCATTGGTGATAAAGATGTAGTAATAGATGGAGTAAGTAAGCCGTATAAAGAGATTACAAAAGTCGCACTTGATTACATTAAAGAGTTAGGTGGATTTGAGAAATTAGCAGAATGGGGACTTGTATAGAGTCTCTTTTTTGATGGAGGAATTGAGATGGATAACCAAGAAATACAAAATCAAGAATTGAAATTTGAAAAGAGAAAAGTATCAGAGTTGATACCATATGCAAGAAACTCTCGCACACATTCAGATGAGCAAGTAGCACAAATAGCAGCATCAATAAAAGAGTTTGGCTTTATGACTCCGATTATCATTTCAAAAGATAACACAATCATAGCGGGACATGGACGAATTCTTGCAGCAAGAAAACTTGGGCTTGAGGTAGTTCCTTGTCTTATGGCAGAGCATTTAACTGAAGCACAAATAAAAGCATATGTCATAGCAGACAATAAACTATCTGAAAATGCAGGTTGGGATAATGAGATGTTAAAAGTTGAGATTGAAGATTTAAAGGGTCTTGATTTTGATATAGATATTCTTGGGTTCGATGAGAAAGAGTTAAATTCATTATTTGAGATACCAACTGAAGCAAAAGAAGATGACTTTGATGTTGAGGAGCAATTAAAGAAACCTGTGTTCTCTCAAGCAGGAGACATTTGGCAACTTGGAAAGCATAGAGTTATTTGTGGAGACTCAACATTTGAAGGGACTTATAAACAGTTGCTTGGAGATAAGAAAGTGAATCTTGTGTTAACCGATCCACCATATTTTGTAGCTCTTGAAAGTGCATCAGGAAAAATAAAGAATGATGACTTAAATGATATGGATGCCGTTAAATTTTTAATGTCGGTATTTGCGAACTTTAATGAGTATATGGCGAATGATGCATCAATTTATGTGTTCTATGCAACTATGAAAGCAAGAGTATTCTATGATGCATTTGAAGATTCTGGATTTAAAGTTGGTGCAGGTCTTATTTGGAAAAAACCAAGAGCACCATTTATGAGAACTGACTGGAAATTTAACATGGAACCGCTAATTTTCGGATGGAAAAAGCAAGGAAAGCATATATGGTATGGCGACCAAAAACAAAAAGCGGTATTTGAATTCGATGGCATAAAGAACTCTAAAGAGGACGGATTTGGTCATCCAAGTTCTAAGCCTGTTCCATTACTTGCTTATCTTTTAGGTTTATCAACACAAACAAATGGATTAGTCCTTGATGGATTCTTAGGTTCAGCATCAACACTCATAGCTTGCGAACAGTTAAATAGAGTGTGTTATGGAGTTGAGTTAGAACCAAAGTTTGTAGATGTTGCTGTTGAGCGATATAAAAAGTTTAAAGAAGGCAATACATCTGATATTACTGTTATTCGTGGTGGCAAAGAAATGAAATACGAAGAGGTGTTTAAGAATGAGCAAGTTTAGAGTGATAGAATTATTCGGCGGCATAGGTGCGACTACTAAAGCATTAAAGAGAATTGGCATAGATGTAGAAGTTGTAGATTATGTTGAAATAGATAAGTATGCTGTAGCAAGTTACAATGCAATCAATAATACTTTATTTCCTGTGCAAGATATAACTGGATGGGATAAAGATTATAAAGACATTGACTTAATCGGACATGGCTCGCCTTGTCAAGACTACTCTATAGCTGGTAAACAAGCAGGTGGTGATGAAGGAAGTGGTACAAGATCATCTCTTATGTATGAGTCATTAAGAATTATAGAGAAGATTAAACCAAAGTATGTCTTGTGGGAAAATGTCAAAAATCTTTTATCAAAGAAACATATCCACAATTTCAATAACTATTTAGAAAGAATGGATGAGTTGGGGTATAAGAGTTATTATCAAATAATGAATGCCAAGGATTACGGCATCCCACAGAATCGTGAGAGAGTGTTCACTATATCAATTCGCAAAGACATAGACAAAGATTTCACATTTCCTGAGAAGCAAGAATTAAAAATCTTCTTAAAAGACCTACTTGAAGAGAAAGTAGATGAGAAGTATTTTTTATCTGACAAGTTAATCAAGTGTTTTAGCAAGGAAGACACAGGTGGGTATCCAAGGAAAGAGCAGTTTGAAGGAAGCATAGATAGAGAGGTTGGAAAGTGTGTGACTACTAAAGCAGGGAGTAGACCTGTAGATAATTTTGTGAGGCAATAATGAAATTACAAAGGCAATATTGCAATATGCTGATAAGAGAAAACCTTGTAAAGCCATATGATGTCATAAGGCATTCTTACGGAACATATGCAATGAAACATAAACAAGTTAAACTCACTAATGGCAAAGATAGAAATGTTTGTAGTTGCTTGTCCACTCATTCCGACACTCTTGGAGTAGTAGTTTATGATTAAAGATTATTTTAAAGAGAATCCATCAATGCTTGGCATAAAAGCAGATGGGTTCTTTTATATTAAGAATGCGACAGACTTAGGATACTTAATTGCTGAAGTCTTTGATGGTATTGATTTATCTTATATGGGGCAAAATACAAGAAGAGGAAGAGTGCAAAAGAGAATGTCACAAACCATAACTTGCAGTGGGAGTTTAGGAGTAGTTGTCTATGATGAAAGATGAAGTGATAAATAGAATTATTAATAGTGACTTATTAGAACCTTATGACTTTATTGATTTATCATATGCGAATGCAAGACTAAATGAGATAAAAGATAACAAACTACATAAACAAATGACTGGTGGCATAAGCCCTTGTATTAAAACAAATGTAGTTAATTATGGAGTTGTAGTTTATGACAAAGGTTAAAACATTATGTAATAGATTAATTGCTGAAAATAGGGTAGAGCCATATGACACTGTAGGTTATCAATATCCAGAAGCAAGACTAAAAACTCTTGATACAGGGGTAGGACATCCGGTTGTTTATAAGTCAAAGTTAGCACCTACAGTAACAAGAGATGGTGGAGGAGCAGTAGTTGTGTATGAATAAGATAATACAACTTGGATCATACAATCCGAGAGGGTTTTGTAATGGACGAATAATTGAAAAAGATGGTATTAGTCCTGCACTATGTTTACTTAAAGGTGCGGAACATGCCATAACAATAAATGATAACGGACTAACACTTGATGAGAAAAAAGAGAAAGTGTGTGAATATGTTAAATTAAGGAATGAGGGAAAACTTATGGATTATGATAAAAAGAAATTGAGAATAAGAAAGCTAACACCAAAGGAATGCTGGAGACTTATGGGCTTTGATGATACCGACTTTGATAAGGCACGAAAGATTAATTCAGATGCAAGGCTCTATCAGCAAGCAGGCAACTCTATAGTTGTAAATTGCCTTGAAGCAATATTTAAGAAGCTGTTGTTTTAGAACACATTTAGAACGCTTATAGGACAAAATAAACAACTTGCTATTTACACAACTTACGGTAATATATGTGCTAACAAAATTGAAAGGAGATATGCGAAATGGAAATCAAGTATGGAGTACAAGGAAAAGACAGAAAGAAACTCGCAGAGAGTGTTGGCACATTTTTAAAGGCAGATGTTGAGTACTTAGGAGTTCCAAGTTGTAGTTACAAGATTAGGTCAATTGAAATTGACAGGAATGGAACTATGATAATAGGAAACCGAATGTCAGAAGACACAATAAAAGTGTTGCTTGAGCATTTAAAAGAAGAAGGCTACAAAGAAGGAGCAGCAAGTAAAAGTAAGGTGGCAGTTCCAAAGACAAGACCAACCGAAGAAGCAAAAGAAGAACCAAAAGAAGTGGTAAAGAAAGAGAGAGTCAAAAAAGAACATCAAGTAATACCTAATGATTCAAAAATTGATGGGTATGTCATTTCATTCCCACTTGAGAATTATGATGAAGGAGCACTTAGTAGACTTAGAAGCATAATTGATTCAAAAGCAAACCTTATGAAGAAGGTGTTTGAAACTGATGACTTATCATTTAAGACCGAAAATAATGAATTAAGATTTGAATGGTTTAACGGCAATACAACACCTGAAGAGTTAAAAGCCTATAGTGAGTTCTTGGCAAAGTTATGCCACTCGGCAAAGGAACAACAAAGGGTAAATGCAACTGAAAAGCCTATAGTTAATGAGAGATATCAATGGAGATGTTTTCTTTTAAGGTTAGAGCTTATTGGACCAGAGTTCAAAGAAACAAGAGCAATACTAATGAAAAACTTAAGTGGTAATAGTGCATGGAGGGTAGAAAAAGATGAAAAATCCGAGTAGAGAAGAAATAGAGAGATTAAAAGAAGAGTATCCGGAAGGATGTACAGTAGAGTTAATTGAAATGAATGATCCATATCACCCAGTTCCAAGTGGGACTCGTGGCAAAGTAACTGATGTTGATGATATGGGGACAATACATGTTAGATGGAGTACAGGTTCAAGTTTAGGAGTAGCATATGGTGAAGATAGTTGTGTTCGCATAAGAACTTGTCCTATTTGCAAAAAAGAGTATAAAGGGCGACCTGCTCTTTCAAGAGTTGATAATAAGCAAGAAATTTGTAGTGAGTGCGGTACACGGCAGGCTTTGGAATTGGTCGGCAAAAC
>CAMJKC010000099.1 GCA_946406305.1 uncultured Lachnospiraceae bacterium | reverse complement strand
CTGTTGCAGGTGAAGCTCATGTACCTTTTTTCTCTATGTCAGGTAGTGATTTTGGAGAAATGTTTGTAGGAGTTGTAGCATCAAGAGTTAGAGATTTAGTTAAACAAGCTAAAGCTTCAGCACCTTGTATTGTATTTATAGATGAGATTGATGCTATGGGAAAGGCACGAGATAGTCGTGGTGGAATTGATAGTGAAAGAGAGCAGACTTTAAACCAATTATTATCAGAGATGGATGGATTTGAGATAAATCAAGGAATAATGGTAATGGCTGCAACTAATAGACCAGAGATTTTAGATCAAGCACTTCTTCGTCCTGGTAGGTTTGATAGACGAATTATTGTTGAAAAACCAGATTTAAAAGGGCGAATAGATATTTTGAAAGTTCATGCCAAAGGTGTAAAAATGGATGAAACTGTAGATTTTGAAGAAATTGCACTTTTGACATCTGGTGCAGTAGGTGCTGATTTAGCAAATATGATAAATGAAGCAGCGATATCAGCTGCAAAAGCAAAAAGAGAAAAGGTTTCTCAAGAAGATTTAAAAGAAGCAGTAGAAGTTGTATTTGTAGGTAAAGAGAAGAAAGATAGGATATTGTCAAAAGAAGAGAGAAGAATAGTTTCTTATCATGAAGTTGGGCATGCACTTGCTACAGCTTTACAAAAACATACAGAGCCAGTTCAAAAGATAACTATAGTTCCAAGAACATCGGGAGCACTTGGTTATGTGTTGCAAAGTCCAGAAGAAGAAAAATACTTGAATACAAAAAAAGAACTTGAGGCAATGCTTGTTACTATGCTTGCAGGAAGAGCAGCAGAAGAATTAGTTTTTGATACAGTTACAACTGGGGCTGCAAATGATATAGAGCAAGCTACAAAACTTGCTCGCAGTATGGTAGTTCAATATGGAATGAGTAAAAAGTTTGGTCTTATGGCACTTGCTACAAAGCAGAGTATGTATTTGAACAATGGGCTCACTATGGATTGTGGTGATGATACAGCAACAGCAGTTGATGAAGAAGTTAGAAATATACTTGAAAATGCATTTAAAGTATCAAAGCAGTTATTAAAAAAGCACAGAAAAGCATTAGATGAGATTGCTGCATATTTAATAGAAAAAGAAACTATAACTGGAAAAGAATTTATGAAAATATTTACTGATATAACGGGGATAAAAGAAGAAAAGCAGGATAGAATCACCGCTAAGGAGGGTTTTAGAAATGGTATCAAAAATAACAAATAAAATTGTTTATTTATTTATTATAATTGTTATTTTAATAACAAATAATTTTGTTTTTGCAGATACAGTGGTAGTGTCAAACTTACCTACATATACTGCAGTGGGTAGTAATCAGATGACTACAGTTAATAGTGCAGGAAATACAGTTAGTACAACAGTAAACAATAACCAATATGGTTCTCCGAGTAGTAATTCTACTAATAATAATGGACCTACTGTTCATACTATAACTTCACCTGCTGCAAATGAAAATCAAATTGCAAACAGTAAAGCTCCTGCTACAGTTCTATCTTATGGAATAGATTTAACTAATAATCATAATTATACATTAGACCAAGGACCTGTAGCGAGAGATATAGTGTCTCCTGCTGAAAATGAAGCAGCGATGAGTGGACAAACTACAAATAATACAACTGTTCCAGGGGGAAGCTCACAAAATGTAGGGGCAGTTTCAACTGTGCCAGGAGGAAGTTCACAAAATGTAGGGGCAGTTTCAACTGTTAATGCTGGAGTAGCAACTACAACAGGTGTAGCTGGAAATCAATATCCAACATATTCAACTCAAGGTAGTTCAACTCAAACATCAAATTATAATGCAGCCTCAACACAAAATACAAATTCAGGGCAGGCTATATCATATACACTTTATGATACCTTTGCAACTGCAAAACCAAGTATAGGAGCACCTACTGCTGTGCTTGTAAATGCAAATACAAAACAAATATATTTTAATAAAGATGGATTAAGTCCTAAAGCACCAGCCTCTCTTGTAAATTTAGTTACAGCTTATTTATTAGTATCAAGTAAACAATTAAATGACTCTTTAGTTGTAAGTGCGAGAGCAGTAAATAATCTTGAAGATGGTGCTTCAACAGCTGGACTTAAAGCAGGAGATACTATAACAGTTCAAGATGCTTTAGGTGCTTTGTTTGTAAAATCGTGTTGTGATGTTGCAAATGTTGTAGCAGAAAATGTTGCTGGTTCTATAGAAAATTTTGTAACACTTATGAATCAAACTATAAAAAGTTGGGGGTGTAATGGGACAAATTTAGTAAACCCTTCAGGTTTAAATAGTGATGCACAAGTGACTACAGCATATGACATGGCAATAATAATGGATAAAGTTACTCAAAATCCTACATTAGTTCCATTCTTAGCACTTACTCAAGTTACACTTCCAAAAACTGCACATAGAAAAGCTCTTACATTATATTCAAAAAACACTTTACTCTCAAAGGGTAGTTCAAATTATTATGAGGGTGTAGCAGCAAGTCGTATGGGATATACAAGCAAGGCTTTATATACAATAGTAAGTGTATTAGTTCATAATAATCAAAAGTTTATTGCAGTTGTTCTTAATGCAAATGGAAGTCAATTTTCAGATACAAAAAAATTATTTAATTTTGCAAAATCTGCATTAACAGAAGCAATGGCAAGAGGTGCTGTCAACACAAATGTTGCAGCAAATACAAATGTTGCAGCAAATACAAATGCAACAGCAAATACAAATGTGGCAAGTTTAGGTAACACAAGTGCAAATGCACAAGGTGGTAGATGGGGACAAGATAGTAAAGGTTGGTATTATATAAAAGCTGATGGAAGTCGTATTGCAAATGAGTGGCTTGAGATAGATGGAAAGAGATATTGTATAGATAGTACGGGTTATATGGTAACAGGTTGGAGAGAATTTACAAATGGTAAAACATATTTCTTTGATATAGTAACAGGTGAGTTAAAATATAATACCTGGGTAAATACATCAACGGGAGCATATTATTTACAAGCTGATGGCTCACTTGCAAAAGCGAATGCTGGTACAACTACAAATATAACAACTGCTGTAGGTGTATATACTATAGATGAAAAAGGAAAAGCAATAGCAAAAGTTTCATAATATTTATTGTAAGGAGTTTATATGGCAGATATATTAAATAGCATTAAAGCAAAAAATGTTTACAAGAATTTATCAGTGCCAAAACTTGTAGAGTGTGCATTATTAAAAAATGAAGGTGTACTTACAGATACAGGTGCACTATCTGTAAAAACAGGGAAGTACACAGGAAGGTCGCCTAAAGATAAATATATAGTAGATACACAAAAGATACATGATAATATTTCTTGGGGAGATGTCAACAGACCTATAAGTTTAGAAACATTTACATATATTAAAAATGAAATGATAAAATTCATGGAAAACAAAGATATATATGTTTTTGATGGTTTTGCGGGAGCTTATAAAGAATATCAAAAGAAAATTCGTATAATAAATGAAATGCCATCACAAAATTTATTCATACATCAACTGCTGATAAGACCTACTTCTCATGAATTAAATAATTACAATGAACCAGATTGGACTATATTAGTAGTTCCTTCATATAAATGTGATTATGAGAAACTAAAAATAAATTCAGAGGCAGCTATTATGATAGATTATGAAAATAAAGAAGCAATAATAGCTGGCAGTGCATATAGTGGAGAAATAAAGAAGACAGTATTTAGCATAATGAATTATGTTTTACCTGTTGAAAATAATGTTTTACCAATGCACTGTTCTTCAAATATGAGTGAAGAGACAAAAGAGACAGCTGTATTTTTTGGGCTTTCAGGAACGGGAAAGACGACACTATCGGCAGATAAAAACAGAAAACTCATAGGTGATGATGAACACGGTTGGGCAGAGAGTGGTGTATTTAATATTGAGGGCGGCTGTTATGCAAAATGTATAAATTTGAAAAAAGAGAATGAACCTGAAATATATGATGCAATTAAATTTGGTGCACTACTTGAGAATGTAGTTATCAATGATGAGAGAATACCAGATTATGATGATTCCAGCATAACAGAAAATACGAGAGTAGGATATCCTATAGAATATATTAATAATTCACAAATACCAGGTTATGGCGGTATACCTAAAGTTATCATATTTTTAACTGCCGATGCCTTCGGTGTATTGCCACCAATATCAAAATTAAATAAAGATGCGGCTATGTATCATTTTGTAACAGGATTTACTTCTAAGCTTGCAGGAACTGAAAGAGGAGTGACAGAACCACAACCAACATTTTCAACTTTGTTTGGAGAGCCTTTTATGCCACTTCCACCTGAAAAATATGCAAATATGCTTGGAGAAAGACTTGATAAATATAATACAAAAGTATATCTTGTGAACACTGGTTGGAGTGGTGGTTCCTATGGTGTAGGAAGTCGTATAAAACTAAAATGGACAAGGCAGATGGTTACAGCAGCATTAAATGGGAGTATAGAAAAAGTTAAATTTATACACAATGATAAATTTAATGTAGATGTTCCTACAGAAATAGAAGGGGTGCCATCTGAAATACTAAATCCAAGAGATACTTGGGAAAATAAAAAAGAATACGATGAAACAGCAGATAAATTAGCAAAGATGTTTATAGATAATTTTAATAAAAAATATCCTAATATGCCACAGAATATTAAAGATGCAGGACCTAAAGCAAATTAGAAAGTTGTATCAGAAGAATTACCATTAAGGTCTTCAATGTGGATGATTATACCTTCAGTAGAGTCAATTTTAAATTGGACAGTACCAGTTGATTTGTCTATATAACTTGGGTACATAACACTATTGTCAGGGTTTTTAATATATACATTGTCGTAATCTATACCAGAGTCGTTGTCATTTATAGAAAAAGATAAAGTTCCAGCTGAAAAGGTAGCAGTTTCTAAGTTGACAGATGGTGGAGTGTCATCAAAGCTATCTACCGTTCCGTAAGTTGTTATAGTCATACGATTTAATGAAGTTGTAGTAATTTTATATGTGCCGTTTCTCTTGGCATCTACAGTATATTTATTTCCATCTACAGAGAAAGGGATATCCTTGTTATCAAGAGTTACAGTTGTTGAAGTTATTGGTAATGCACTATTGATAGTAAATGATAAACCATTTTCATTATTAATATCTACAGTTGGGTAACTGACAAATAAAAATAAAATTAATCCATTAATCGCAACATAGGGAACTAAAAAGCCCAAAAAGAATTTTGCGATTGATTCTAATAAATCTGTATTTTTTTTATTATATCTATTTTTCATTTTAAACTCCAAAGAGAATTATAGCAAATAATAATATAAAAGTAAATATAGATAGGAGGCAAAAGTATGCGTGAAAAACTTGAAATGTTGACTGTTGCAGAATTAAGAAAAATTGCAAAAAATAAAAATATACAATGTGTTGGTAAGACAAAAAAAGAACTTATTGACACATTACTTGAAGTATATGAAAATGAACAAGTAGAGAAGCAGGAGCAAATAGAAGAGCCATGCGAAGGAATACTTGAGTACATGGAAGAAGCGAAATGTGGTTTTTTGCGAGGTGATAATTTTTCATCTGGCCCTAACGATGTGTATGTATCTATGTATTTTATAAAAAAATTTGATTTAAGGACGGGGGATATTATAAAAGGGTTCAAGAAGAGAAATAATGAGGCAGATAAGTATCCGGCACTTACAAATGTTGTGTTAATAAATGGCTATGCACTATCTGAAAAGAGCAATAGACCAAGGTTTGATAAATTGACTCCAATATTTCCAAATCAAAAACTTGTGCTCCTTGATGGACAAAAAGATTCAAAAGCACTTAGGGTTATAGATATTTTGTCACCTATAGGAAAAGGACAGAGGGGGTTAATTGTTTCACCTCCAAAAGCAGGAAAAACTACACTTTTAAAATTAATAGCAAAATCAATTTTAAAACATAATAAAGATATAAAATTGATGATACTCTTAATAGATGAGAGACCTGAAGAAGTAACTGATATGAGGCAAGAAGTGAAAGGTGAAAATGTCACTATAATAGCTTCTACTTTTGATGAATTGCCAGAAAGACATAAAAGAGTTTCAGAATTAGTGATTGAAAGAGCAAGGAGATTAGTTGAATTAAAAGAAGATGTAGTAATACTACTTGATTCCATAACGAGACTTACAAGAGCATATAATTTGATTATTCCAGCGAGTGGTAGAACTTTATCGGGAGGTTTAGACCCAAGTTCTTTATATATGCCAAAGAAATTTTTTGGAGCAGCAAGAAATGAGCAAGAGGGAGGTTCACTTACAATTCTCGCGACAGCTCTTATAGATACAGGTTCAAGGATGGATGATGTAATAT
>CAMJKC010000098.1 GCA_946406305.1 uncultured Lachnospiraceae bacterium | reverse complement strand
TATTAAGATTAATTTTGTAATGGTTCACAATGATGTACTGACAAGTATGATGAAAGAAGACACACCTTTTTTTTATATTAAAGATAATTCATTTGATATATCAGGGACGAATAATCCAAATGTAATATATATAACTGCCGACACTATGGAGGGAACAACAAAACAAGATATAGATTTATTTTTATCTATGGCACTTACATATATAGGCTTTTCTTGTTCAGAGCAAAATAATAAATACAAAAATCCTTCAATTGATGAGACGGGAACTTATTTAGATTTTGGAACTGTTTATAATGATTATGATTTAAGTATCAAAGTTACCATAGAAGGAAAAGATTATTTAGTAGACCAATATATTAAGGCTGGAAGTAAAATACCTATAGAATCAAAATACTGGAAAAACTTGGAGTAAGATATGTCAAAATTAGTTATTAATACAAAAGAAAAAAAAGCAAAATATTCAAGCAGTTACAATGTTGATAGTATATATAAAGAAATAGCAAGTGGTATAACAGGAGTAGTAGTTTTTATATTACTTGCTTTATTTCCACTATATACAAGAAGAGCATATTTTGATATTTTAACAGCAAGATATGGTGCATATAGGGGAATAGTGATTGTTCATTTGATTTTATTATTCATTCTTTCGCTTATTTATTTAATAAATGTAAACAGCAATACCGACATAAAAGGTGGTGCACTTAATCGTTTGTCAGAGGCGATAATGCCAAAAAACATAGGAAAGTATATAACTTTAACAGATGTTTTTTTTGTTATAATGATTATAGGTTGTTGTATATCGACTATGTATGCAAAAAGGTACAGTGGTGAAGCATTTTATGGTAATGCAGGTAGATATCAAGGTTTAGAATGTTGGCTTTTATATTTTGTATCATATATTATGATTTCAAGAACTTTTGAATATAAAAAATGGTATTTAGATTTTGCATTAATATGTGGTTTTATTGTATCTGTTTGGGGGATTACAGACTTTTTTCAATTAAATATATTTAATTTTTTTGAGGGAGTACAAGAACACCAAAAGTTTCAGTTTGCATCTACTGTTGGTAACTTAAATACATTTACTAATTATACAGCAATGGTATTTGCATTGGGAGCTGGATTATTCATGGTTGAGAAAAATACATTAAAGTCAATTTTTTATGCAGTTATGACTTTAGGTTGCTCACTTGGTTCAGTTTTTGGATTATCAGATAATACGATTTTAAGTTATGCTGGATTTTTTATATTTGCTCCATTTTTTTTGATAAAAGATAGAAGGTCGGTAGTTAGATTTTTTTATGTAGCTTCTATATTTTTCTTTGGAATTTTTGCAATGTATGTAGCATGCACATATACAACAGGTTATAATACTATGACCTCTATTTTTAAAACTTTATCTAATATTGAGATAATGAGATTTGTTTTTATTCCATTTTTATTTGTAGGAATCTTTTTAAATATTTTTTGGGATGCAAAAAATAACAATTCTTTAAATAATGGCAATATGCTATCTATTGATATGCCTGTTTCAAAATATGTAGTAAGACTTTGGGGAATTTTTGTTTTAATACTCATTGCAGTTACAGTCTTAATAGTATTGGATGTCAATGTATTTAAAAAGCACGATGAATTTTGGCAAAAAACTACTTTTTATAGAGAATTACTTTTTAATGATGATTGGGGAACTCACAGAGGACATAACTGGAGAATAGCTTTTACTAATTTTATAGAAAGATTTGACTGGATGAGGAGAATATTTGGGTATGGACCTGATACATATTTGATAGTCACAGAAAGGTCTTTTTATGAAGAGATGGTTAATAGATATAGAGAAATTTATGATAGTGCTCACAATGAATATATAAATTATTTGATATGTGAGGGAGTTGTAGGTCTTGTATCTTACTTAGGAATATTTATTTCATCCCTTGTATATGCATACAAAATAAGAAAAGAAAATAATGCCTCAAGTATTTTGGCTCTTGTTGTCATTTCATATATGGTTCAGGCTATAATCAATATCGCTATACCAATCACGACACCAGTATTTTTTGTTTCAATGTATATAATTGTCAATATATATTTAAAGAGTGAAGAAAGAAAAAAATATATAGGCACTTTGTAGTATGTATATAAATTATAAAAAAAAATACAAGTTTAAGAATTGTGTTAAATTTATATTTGCATTTTTATTAGTCATAATACAAAGTGCATTTTTTTATTTTATATGGGTTTTTTACTACAATGAATTAATGAGAATACCCTATTTGATGAAAGGGAATTACTTTGTGTCTTTTATATATGCTATGGTCTTTATCGCCTTTATGGTAGTCTTTGATTGTTCAAAGTATGATGAAAATAGCATAAGTAATAATATTTTTTCTTTTACTTTAACAATTTTTTTTACTAATATATTAATATATTTTGTAATAATAATTCCAACTTATTCAAGGGGGTTCGTTGCTATAACTCCGCTTGTTATTACAGGAATGAAACAAGAGATAGTGGCAATAGTGTGGGTATTCATAGTAAAGTTTATATTATTAAAATTATACAAACCATTGCCAATGCTTTTAATATCTGACAATTCAAATATTGATAAACTTATGTATAAATTTAGTGAAAGAAAAGATATATACAATATTGTTGAATATATAGATTGTGATAGACCACTAAAAGAAATAAAAGAAAAATGTGATAAGTTTTATAACGTAATAGTAGGAGATATAAAATCAGAGACAAGAAATGACATATTGAAGTATTGTTTTAATGTTTCAAACAACATTTATATAATGCCAAAGTTATCTGACATCATTGTTAAAAATAGTAGAATTATGAATATATTTGATACACCTTTTTATGTTTCTAACAATGATGATATAGGCATAATCAATAACATAGTAAAGAGACTATTTGATGTTGTGATAAGTGCTTTAGCTATAATAATTTTTTTGCCATTAATGATAATAGTATCAATTCTTATAAAACTTGAAGATGGTGGCAAAGTATTTTTTATTCAAAATAGAGTAACAAAAGACAATAAGGTGTTTAAAATTATAAAATTTAGATCTATGACCGAGAGTGACGATAAAAAAGTAATTCCTACTAAAAAAGAAGATAATCGAGTTACAAAAGTAGGAAAGGTTATAAGAAAATATCATATAGATGAAATTCCTCAAGTATTTAATGTGTTTATAGGAAATATGAGTATGGTAGGACCAAGACCAGAGAGGATAGAGCATGTAGAGTTATATTCAAAGCAAATAGAAGAGTTTAAATATAGGTTAAGAGTAAAAGCAGGGATAACGGGACTTGCTCAAATATATGGCAGGTATAATACTTCAGCATATGACAAATTAAAACTTGATTTAATATATATAAAAAATCAAAGTTTACTTTTTGATATAGAACTCATTTTTAAAACTTTAAAAGTTTTTGTAATGAAAGAGAATACAGAAGGATTTGATAATAAAGAGAGTGAATTTATAACAAGAAATGCATAATATGAATAGTATAGAACCAAAAATTTCAATTATAATGCCAGTCTACAATGTAGAAAAATATTTAAGTCGTGCAGTTGATTCAATACTTAAACAGACATATAAAAATTTTGAGTTGTTTTTAGTTGATGATGGTTCAAAAGATAACTCAGGATTTATATGTGATGAGTATGGAAAAAAAGATAAAAGGATAAAAGTCATACATAAAAAAAATAGCGGTGCACATGAATCAAGAAATATTGCTATAAAAATGGCCGATGGAAAGTATTTATGCTTTTTTGATAGCGATGATTATATAGAAGAAAATATGTTATATAATCTCTATGAATTAGCAGAAAATAACGATGCAAATTTAGTTATATGTGGTTTCTATATTGATACATATGTAAAAAATGGTGAATATGTAAGATTTAAATATATACCAGAAAATGAGATTCAGTATTCTAATAAAGAGGTTTTTAGAAAAGATGCGTATAAATATTTTGATAAAAATATGTTTTATTCTCCTTGGAATAAATTATATAACAGAGAGTATGTTGTTTCAAAAAATATAGTCTTTCCAAACACATATAGAGACGATTTCCCTTTTGTTGTAGAAGTTATAAAAGATATAGAAAAAATATCATTCACAAAAGACTGTTATTATCATTTTATGAGAGAGAGGGAAGAGTCAGAGACTACAAAATACATAAAAAATTTATATGAGAAAAGATTAGAAGAACATGAGATGATGCTTTCTTTATATAAATATTGGGGATTAATAGATGATAAAAATTCATTTGAAATGATATCAAGAAGATATATAGACAGAATAGTTGAATGTATATCAAATCTATGTGACGAAAAATGTGAATTAGATAGAAACACAAAACTAAAAACTATAAAAAGCTATTTTAATAATAAGTATTTTTTAGAATCAATAAAATATGCAAAACCGAAAAGTTTATATTTAAGGCTTATATATATACCTTTAAGATTAAAAAGTGTTTATATGAGTTTTCTTATGTGTAAATTTATATATCATGTAAAAAAGAAGAATATAAAAATTTTTTCAAAGTTGAAAGTAAATAGGTAAAAAAATGAATATTATAGTTGTTGGATGTGGAAAAGTTGGTAGTGCTATTGTTGAACAGTTAGTAAAAGAAAATCATAATATAGTTGTTATAGACAAAGATAGGGCAGTGTTAAATAAAATCAATGAAAACTATGATTGTTTAGCAATAGTTGGTAATGGAGCAGTTAAATCTGTTCTTGACGATGCAGGTCTAAATAGAGCAGATCTTTTAATTGCTTGCACGAGTAACGATGAAATAAATATGTTGACCTGTCTTATAGCACATAAAAATCCTAAGTGTAAAACTATCTCAAGAATTAGAAATCCTGAATATACAAATGAAATTAGCTATCTCAGAAATGAGTTATATTTATCATATACAATAAACCCAGAACTTGCTGCGGCAAATGAAATGGTTAGGCTTATGAGATACTCATCAACTATTTCAAGTGAATCATTTTTTAAAGGACAGGTAAATCTTTTAAAAATAGTAGTTAGTAATAATTCTCCTTTAATAGGCATTAGTCTGTATGAAATGTCACAAAAGTTAAATTGTAATTTGATTGTTTGTATAATTGAAAGAGGAGAAGATATTATAATACCAAGAGGTAGTGATATTATAATGGCAGGAGATAAAATTAGTTTTGTTGCAGACCATAAAGGAGCTATTAGATTTTTTAAAGAAGCAGGAGTTGATTATTTTCAAATTAAGAGTGTTTTGATAGTTGGTGGTGGAAAAGTTACTTATTATTTAATTAATAATATTAAAAATCAACTTGATAAAGTAGATATTAAAGTATTTGATAAAGACAAATCTATTTGTGAAGATTTGGCAGTTAAATTTCCTGGTATATCGGTTATAAATGGAGATGGTTCTGATAAAAGGATATTGTTGCAAGAAGGTATTGAGACAGTTGATGCTTTTTTACCTCTAACGGGTATAGATGAAGAAAATATTGTGTTAGCGCTATTTGCTAAAAAAATTGGGAAAGGCAAACTTATAACAAAAATAAATAGAACTAATTTTATTGAATCGCTAAAAGAGCTTGATATTGGTAGTATTATAAATCCTGAAAATATTGTTTCAAGTATGATACTAAAACAAATAAGGTCTCTTGAAAATACTCAAGGGAGTAATATTGAAAGATTATATAAATTGTGTGATGATAAAGTTGAAGCACTTGAGTTTTTTGTAAGTAAGGACTCTCAGATTACAAATTTAAAAATTAAAAATTTGAAAATTAAAAAAGACATTTTGCTTGCATGTATTTATAGAAATAATAAAATTATAATCCCTAATGGTGAGCAAGAAATAATGAAAGGGGATAAGGTAATTGTCATTTCAAAAAATCAAATTGTAAATGACATTGTAGATATTTTAGAATGAATTACAAATTAGTAAAATACTATATTGGCAATTTAGTGAAAATAGAAGGAATGCTTATGGCATTACCATTGTTATGCTCTATAATTTATAGAGAAAGAGCAGGAATTTGGTATCTTATTTCAGGAGTTTTAATTTATTTAATTGGTAATTTTTTATGTAGAAATAAAACGGAGAGTCAAGCATTTTATACTTCAGAGAGTTTTGTGACCGTAGGACTTGGATGGATTGTCTTGTCATTTTTTGGGGCAATGCCTTTATTTTTATCAGGTGACATAAAACATTTTATAGATGCTTTATTTGAAACAATGTCTGGATTTACAACTACTGGTGCAACTATAATTGATGATGTTGAAACTATGAATAGGTGTAATCTCCTCTGGAGAAGTTTTACGCATTTTATTGGTGGTATGGGGATACTAGTTTTAGTTCTTGCAATAATACCAGCAAAGTCAGATAATATGTTAATAATGAAAGCAGAGTCG
>CAMJKC010000097.1 GCA_946406305.1 uncultured Lachnospiraceae bacterium | reverse complement strand
TATGCAATATCTCTATTTTCATATAATAGTGATGCATAGGCAATATGTAGCTTATCGGTTTTTATGACTTTACTGAGTTTTATAAATTTAAAACTTGGAGTTAAATATTTATATAAATCTAAAGAAAAAATCAACTCTATGCAATCAGGATTATCACTCAATAAAGTTTTATTTAACTCTATCTGTATTCTTTCTTTGCTTACTTCTTTTATGCTTTCTGCTAATTTTAAAATAGCATCTTTTGTATTTTCTTCTATATCAAAACCTAACTTTGCTGCGAACCTAATGGCTCTTAACATACGAAGAGCATCTTCTTCAAACCTCTTTATAGGATTTCCTACTGCTTTTATTATTTTTCTATTTAAGTCTTTAGTCCCTTCATAATTATCTATTAGACCAAATTTCTCATTATATGCCATAGCATTGATAGTGAAATCTCTACGGGATAAGTCTTTATATAAATCATCTACAAACTTAACTTCTGTGGGATGCCTATGGTCATCATATTCTCCATCTTCTCTAAATGTCGTAACTTCATAACTGAGTATTTTATTGTTTTCTTTTATGAGAATTGTTACTGTCCCGTGCTTTATACCTGTATCAACAGTATGAGTGAATATTTTTTTTATGAGCTCTGGCTTAGCATCTGTAGTAATATCGTAATCAGATACTTTCTTTTTTAGTAGTTGGTCTCTGACACAACCACCTACTATATAAGCCTCGTGTCCATTTTCTTCTATTGTATCTATTATGTAACGAACATTTTTAGGTATTATTATTTTCATCAATATGATCTTCCAAATATGACTTCATATTTTGCTGGTTTGCCACAAACTATACAAGTTTTCTTATTTAGTTTTTTTTCAAAAGGAATGCAACGAGTTGTAATAGTTGTCTCTTCTTTTAATTTCTTTTCACATTCTTTACAACCACAGTGCATAGCTCTTACAAAACCACTTTTTTCATTTATAATCTTTACCATCTCATCTAAAGTATCTGCTTCTCTTATGTTTTCATTAAGGTGCTTTTTAGCAGTTTCATACATATTAATGTGTATCTCTTCCAATATGTCTTTTACTGATTTTTGTATGTCAAACAGCGGTGTCACTATTTTTTCATGTGTATCCCTACGGACTAATACAACTTGATTATTTTCAATATCTTTTGGTCCTATTTCAATCCTAAGTGGAATTCCTCTCATCTCACTATCAGCAAATTTATAGCCTGGAGATTTATCTGTCAAATCAATAGTCGCCCTTATCCCTTCTTCCTTAAGCAAAGAACATAATTCTTTTGCTTTTTCTAAATTCTTTTCGTCTTTCATTTTTATAGGAACAACAATGACTTGTATTGGAGCAATATAAGGCGGTAATTTTAATCCCTCATTGTCACCATGCACCATTATTATAGCACCTATTATTCTCGTAGATAATCCCCAAGAAGTTTGACTTACATATTTTAACTCTCCATTTTCATCTAAATATTGAATCTTAAATGCTTCTGCAAAACCAGAACCAAAATTATGCGATGTGGCAGACTGCAATGCCTTTCCGTCATGCATCATAGCTTCTACTGTATATGTTGCTTCTGCACCTGCAAATTTTTCACTATCTGTTTTTTGTCCTTTTATAACAGGTATTGCCAAAAAATTTTTTAAGAAATCTGCATACACATTTAACATCTTTATGGTAAATTCTTCTGATTCTTTTCCATCTCTATGTGCAGTGTGGCCTTCTTGCCAATAGAATTCTCTTGATCTTAAAAAAGGTCTTGTAGTTTTTTCCCACCTTACCACCGAAACCCATTGATTTAATAATTTTGGCAAATCTCTATATGACTTTATAGTGTTTTTATAATAATCGCAAAATAGTGTCTCACTTGTAGGTCTAACACATAATCTTTCTTCTAACTCCTCATTTCCCCCATGAGTCACCCAAGCACATTCTGGAGAAAATCCTTCAACATGGTCTTTCTCTTTTTTTAACAAACTTTCTGGTATAAACATAGGCATTGCACAATTCTCTACACCTATATTCTTAAACTCTTTATCTAAGTTATTTGAAATATTTTCCCATATAGCATATCCGTATGGCTCTATTATCATACACCCTTTAACACTGCTATATTCACATAATTTTGCCTTTTTTACTATGTCTGTATACCATTTTGCAAAATCTACTTCTATATTAGTTATTTCTTTAACCATTTGTTTATTATCCATAATAACTCCAAAAATATTTAATTTACAAACACCCCCATAAGGATTCGAACCTTAAAATGACGGAGTCAGAGACCGTTGCCTTACCATTTGGCTATGGAGGTAAGAAAAAAATATACTATTTCTTATTATACAAAAAAACTCTATTTTTAGCAATATAAATTATAAAAAAACGACATCAGTGGTCAATACCCACTATATGCCGATTTTTTAACACATATATAAATATATTTTTATAACTTACAATTATTTCTTTTTATCTTTATAGACATATACATCTGTATCTACAAGATGAAGATATGTTTGAGTCCCTTCTTTGTATGATTCAAGAACACCATTTACACGGACTTTTTTACCTACTTCTGGGTAATCTTCAACTTTGTCTGAACCACCTTTTATTACAAATTCAAGCCCTGTCGTGCAACAAGATGTAACATCTCCTACATTTACAATAAAATATTTTTTATTGTCTGCACCATCTATTATACCCATATTTCCAATGAGCCTAACTCTTTTTCCTACATATGTATCTGGGTCTTCCATTATATTAACTACTTGCGAATATAACATCTGACCTTTTAATTGAACTAAGTCATAATCAATTTTTTCTTCTTTCTTTGTTGCCCTTGTAGCATTGGCAGCAGCACAAGCATTAAATGACATAACTATAACCATTATTAATGACAAAAACATCAAATAAATTTTTTTCATGCTACTATACCTCCTTTTATTTTCCCTAAAATATAAAAAATTATAAATATTACTATCTCTACTACAACTATAGTTGAGCCTACAGGTGTATCAAATATGATAGCTCCCATAAGACCTAATATAGTAGTTACTAATGAATATATGATAGCACATATTGTAACTTGTTTAAAACTTCTACATATTTGCATAGCCGAAATTGCTGGAAAAATTATAAGTGCCGAAATAAGTAATGAGCCTACTAAATTCATAGCGAGAACTATTATTACTGCTATTACTATTGCTATTAACAAGTTGTAGAATTCTGTGTTTAGTCCTATACCTTTTGCAAAATTTTCATCAAAGGTAACTGCAAATATTTTATTGTAAAAAAGTATATATACAATTACTACTACTACAGATAAAATTATACACACATTAACTTCTGTTTTTGTAAGTGTCAATATAGATGTTGAACCAAAAAGTGTAGTACATACATCTGCAGAAATATTAGCAGATTTGCTAAATCTATTTATAATGAGATACCCAAGAGCTAATGCACCAACAGACACAAGTGCAATTTGAGCATCTCCACTCATTTTTGCTTTCCTGCCAGATTTTAAAAGTAAAATTGCACTAATTATTGTAATTGGCAAAAGTAAAAACATTTTATCTACAAAATTTAATGCCATTGCTATAGCCATTGCTCCAAATGCTACATGTGATAACCCATCTCCTATAAATGAAAACCTCTTTAGCACAAGAGTCACACCGAGGAGTGATGAACAAAGCGATATCAAAATTGCTACAATTATAGCATTTTGAACAAACGGCAAATTCATATATAAATTTAATGTTTCTAAAAATTCTATATTCATTTTATTTATTTTTTTCCTTCATCTTTTATTTATTTGAAAAAACTAAATTCCCATGTCCTAATTTCAAATATTCATCTTTGCTTCCAAAAAATACATTAGGTCCTACATGTAAAATCTTATTCGCATATTTGAGTGCCGATTTAATGTCATGTGATATCATTATAATAGTAATGCCTTCTCTATTTAACTTTTCAATTATATTATACATCTCTTCGGTCACTATAGGGTCAAGTCCAGCAACAGGCTCATCTAAAAGCAACATCTTTTCTGTAGCACACAATGCCCTTGCTAACAAAACTCTTTGCTGCTGACCACCAGATAAATCCCTATAACTTTTTTTTACAAAACTTGTGATGTTTAATCTCTCTATGTTTTCTTCACATCTTTTGTAATCATTTTTTGTGTAAAAAGGTTTAAAAGGTTTTTGGCAACCAGATATTATTATCTCTCTTACAGAAGCAGGAAAATCTTTTTGAATAATAGTTTGTTGTGGCAAGTACCCTATTTCATTTCTTTTCACATCTCCAAATATTATCTCACCACTAACAGGTTTATTGAGTGATAATAAAGTTTTTA
The DNA here is from genome assembly GCA_946406305.1 of uncultured Lachnospiraceae bacterium. Lineage (GTDB taxonomy): Bacteria > Bacillota > Clostridia > Lachnospirales > Lachnospiraceae > UBA3633. The sequence continues at coordinate 2,075 of CAMJKC010000097.1, read as the reverse complement.
CTAAAGTTGATTTTCCAGAACCATTCTCTCCTACAATGCACAAATAGTCACCAGCATTAACTTCAAAATTTATATTTTTTGCTACAACATGATTATCATAACCAAGATTTAAATTTTTGCAACTTATTTGAAAACCATTCATACTCTAACCTCATTTATAAGTATTATATACTTTAATTGTGAATTTTGTGTTAATAAATAAAAAAGATGGCTAAGCCATCTTGATAGCGGGGGAAGGATTTGAACCAACGACCTCCGGGTTATGAGCCCGACGAGCTACCAAGCTGCTCTACCCCGCGATACAGTGGGGCGTACAGGGCTCGAACCTGTGACCCTCTGCTTGTAAGGCAGATGCTCTCCCAGCTGAGCTAACACCCCTAAAATGGATGGAGGTGGATTCGAACCACCGAAGTCGACGACAACAGATTTACAGTCTGCCCCCTTTGGCCACTCGGGAATCCATCCAAATTTATTTCATAAAAAACGACCCGAAGGGGACTTGAACCCCTGACCTCTGCCGTGACAGGGCAGCGCTCTAACCATCTGAGCCACCGGGCCTTAACAATTTTCTATTTTACTACAATTATAAATTTTTTGCAAGTATTTTTTTTACAATTTTTTATGTAAATTTCGTAAAATTCTTTTTTTTATTTTACCAACTTAGCACTTTTTGTTTTAAGCTAATAATCCCTTTTCTTACATATGGTATGTTTATAACAATCAAAGTAATCACCATTTCAACTAACATATAGGAAGAGTTATATGTTATAGCATATATTAAAGGATTGATACCATCTGGTGTATACTCCTTAAAGAAAATAAAACCAGACAATGAACAAAATATTATTCTTCCTATAACTCCTAAAATATAACTACACTCTAAACCTCTTTTCATTTTTGTAAATATTTTTAATCCTGAAACAGAAAACAGAGTATATGCTATTATATAATCTAAAATACCTTGCCATATATTATATAAATTCCCAGCAAATGAAAATTTAATAATTCCTAAACCTATTGTGCTTAACACACCATATTTGAAACCTAAAAAATAACCAGGAAGAGTTATGAGAAACATAGAAAATAGAGTTATGCTTCCACCCAATGGAAAAAAGAATTCTAATAATTTTATTTTACTCAATACAAATGCCAAAGCTATACATAGTGCAGAAAAACTTATTTTTTTAATATTCATTTTATCCTCCAATTTAAAACTGTTTTATTGTGTCGTCATCATCTACATTTTTTATAATGTTAATAATTTTCACTTTATAGCTACTACCATTGTCAAGTATGACATCTACTATATCGTTCTTGTTTTTCTTTATTAATGCTTTTCCAAGTGGTGACTCTATACTTATTTTATTGTTTATAGAACTCCCTCTTATAGAAGTGACAATTTTATATCTTGCCATCTCCCAAGTCTCTTCATCTACCCCTTCATCTACAAATTTTACTTCTACGATATTATTAAGACTTACTCCACCTGTATCATCATCGTCTATAATCGTTGCATTTTTTATCATCTTTTCTAAATATTCTATTCTGCTATTGTTTTCCCTATTAAATTTTTTTGCAGCATAATACTCAAAATTCTCCGATAAATCACCTTGTGCTCTCGCCGATTTTAAATCTTCAAGTGCTTTTGGCCTTATCTCAAATTTTCTTTTTCTTATTTCTTCTTCAATTTTTTTTATATCGCTTCTTGTAAGTTTCTCGCCCATCATGCATTCTCAAACTTTGTTAATCTATTTATAAAATCTTCATTATCTAAGGTTCTGTCAAATAAATCTAATATATGCTCTATACTATCTTCTCTATTTTTGTCATTCACTAATTTGTGAACCGTATTTGCTGCCACAAGTGACCTCTTATCAAGTAGTAAATCATCTCTTCTTGTTCCACTCTTTTGTATATCAATAGCAGGGAAAACTCTTCTCTCTTGTAATTTTCTATTTAGTACTAATTCCATATTGCCTGTTCCTTTAAATTCTTCATATATTACATCATCCATCCTTGAACCAGTATCAACAAGTGCTGTGGCAAGTATAGTTAATGATCCACCTTCTTTCATA
>CAMJKC010000096.1 GCA_946406305.1 uncultured Lachnospiraceae bacterium | reverse complement strand
TTTCTTCACACACTTTTTTTAGAAGTTCTAATTTCCCTTTATGCTCTTCATAACTTCCATGTGAAAAATTAAAACGACCTACATCCATAAAATCTGCAAGTTGTTTTAATATCTCATAATTTTCAGCATTAGGTCCAAGTGTACAAATTATTTTTGTCTTTCTCATAATGATCCTTTCTCTTGTAGGGGCGAGCTCGACGAAGTCGCACAGTCGTGAGCGAGCCCATCTTCTTGTAAAAATAAATTTATTATGTTAAAATTACCATATATATTAGGAGGTAACTCTATGAAACTTATGTATATAATAGTTCGTCAAGACAATGAAGAAGATGTAACTACTGCACTTATAAAAAAGAATTTCCGTATCACCAAACTTTCTACAAGTGGTGGATTTTTAAAAAAGGGCAATACCACTCTTATGTCTTGCGTTGAAGATAATGAAGTTGATGAAGCTATCAAAGTAGTAAAAGAAGAATGTGGCAAGAGAAAAAACATAACTGTAAATATGCCACTCACTCTTCCAAGCACTGCGATTAGTTACTCTACTGTGCCTACCAATATAGAAATTGGTGGTGCAACTATAATCGTAACTGATGTAGCAAAATTTGAACACTTCTAACAAAAATTAAGGCAGTATATATACTGCCTTTTTATTTAAGTCCATCTTGCATACTTTTTACAGTATTACCGATAGTTTTTATAACTTTCTCATAATCCATTCGCTTTGGTCCGACTACACCTATAGTTCCTTTTATACCATTTCCAAAATCACAATTAGCAGTGATTACAGAGCAATCTTTCATACTATCTACATTTGTCTCATCACCTATGTATACTCTAAGTCCAGCTTGTGCATTTTCATTATTTACATCCACAAGTTTTGCAAGCTCTTGCTTCTTTTCAAATGTTTCTACAAGACTACTTATATTTTCATTTTCTACTAAATCTTTATACTTAAAGAAATTATTTGCACCACTTGTCCAGATATTATTATCATTATGTGAAGTGGTAGCTTTTTTAATAAGCGAATCAACTATTAATTTTATTTCTTCTTTATATGAATTTAGATTTTCTATCTCATTTTTTATAGTATCTATACCTACATCAGAGAAATTTATTCCTGATAATATTTTATTTAATGCTACTGACATATCAAGTAAATCTTTCGCACTAAGTATTTTATTTATTTCTACTATAGTAGTCTCTACTACATTTCCTTCAAGGACTACTACTACTAATATTTTATCTTCTTCAAGATTTGAAATCTGAGTGTATTTAATTTTATTTTCTTTTATAGTAGGACCTTTTATGAGTGCAGCGTAATTTGTATCTATAGCAATATTTTGCACAAGAGTCTTAAACATATCTTCAAGTTTATCTATACGTTTATTAAATTCTGTATGAAGCTCTTTTATCTCATTTTCTTTTTCCCTCATCAAATTGTCAACATAAAACCTATAACCTTTATCAGAAGGAATACGACCTGCTGATGTATGAGGTTTTAAAATATAACCATATTCTTCAAGATCAGACATTACAATACGAATAGTTGCACTACTTAAACTCTCATCTAGTCTTTTACTAATAGTTCTTGAGCCTACAGGTTCACCAGTTTCAAGATAAATTTTTATTATCGCAACTAAAATCTCTCTTTGTCTATCATCAAGAGGGCTGGTTTTCATTAATTCATTTTTTTCATCTTTCTTTTTTGCCATAAAAACACAACTTTGCTTATAAATATAAGCACTATTTATCTTATATTGCTAATATTTATATATTATTTTATCAAAAAATTGTCCTTTTTTCAACTAAAAAAAGGGCTTAAAGCCCTTTATATATTAAGAAATCTATTATTTAGAAAACAAGCTTTCAATTTTACTTTTGATTACCTTTTCTGCTTTTCTTCTTTGAATAGACGCTAAAATCGATGGAATGATTACCCCCAATCCCAGCAAAATGTAATTTGGTATCATTGAGTTATTTAACACTTTATCAAGAACACAACCAATAACAAATGCAATAATCATACATAAGGTAAATATATTTCTAAGTGTATCACCTGCACCAAGTTGATATTGAATGGTTCTGTCAATATTGTTGTCTATAATTTTAATCCCTATTTCATCGTGCCAAAAATTATTTCTTCTTAAAAAAAATTCATCACCAGTTATATTTATATCCCCTAAAAAGAACTGCCTATTTTTATAATCACTATATTCTTTTGGTACTGGTGTAATAGACATATCTTGCGTATGCTGTTTAAAAATATAAATTATTTTATTTTTAGTTTTTTTAGTTTTTATATAGAAAGTTGGTATAACACGCATAGATTAAAACTCCCAATTAAACTATATTATTACATTTACACCTGTATTTATTTTATAATTTATCTATTATTGATTTTACATTTATTTGAGTTGGCATTAATTTAACTCCTGATAAAGCTAAATTTATTATCTTTTTTGCTTTCTTTTTTATTTGTTTTATAAGTTTTTCACTTGTTAAAACATATGGTTTATTAAAAAAAGTATATTCTCTTTCAATATACATTGCAGTGATTGGAAATATATCTTGAATTAAAAACACACTTTTCTTGCCATTATCAAGTCTTGCAATATGCAAAATATCACAAGGCTGATTATTACTTAATCTTTTATCAATAATACTCTGATATTTTTCTATTTGTGTTGATAAAGGTATCATCCAATAAAAATCTTTATAATACACACAATAATAATGTGGTCGATTCTGACCTTTGTTTTTCTTTAAGTTCTTGTCATCGACCATATCAAAGAATTCATCTTTTATTATATAAAAACCATTATCTATCACTATTTCTCTCCTAAATAAAAAACCGACTACTTATATCCCGCATGTCGGTTAGCGGCAAACTTATCAACCCGACCATTTATTATCCGCATATCGGTCAGCGGCAAAAAAATACTGATTTTCTTAATGATATTATTTTATTATACAAAAACTAATTTGTCAATATGAATAAAATGTTTACTGCACCACCATCTTACCATCGGCACCTATTAGGTAACCATCTGGGGTCATGGCATTCACAAGCATACTTCCGTCTTCGATAAAATAATACCAGCTTCCATCGATTTGTTTCCAGCCGATAGCCATTTTACCTTCTTCAGAATTTTTATCTACATTAAAGAAATATTTTTTGAGATCTGGTGTTTCCACCCAGCCTGTAACCATAAATCCGTTAGTATCAAAATAATAAGTATCAGATATAATAGTAGGAACTAATAATCCATTTTGATTTACTTGTTCGGTTCTTGTGACTATATAAAAACCGTTTGCAGCTGGTAAAGACACTCCACTTAAATCAGTGTGAGTCATCTTGCTCTTCTTTGATACTTCATCAACACTCCATACTATATTAGTGTTAAGCACATGCGCATTTATGTTTTTATTTAATAATACTTTTGTAGTAGGAGTTCCTACGCCAAATCCATTTGGTAAATCTGCTGCAGAGAGTCGGCCGCCACCGCCGCCACCGCCGCCTCCACCGCCGCCTCCACCACCACCGCCACCACCATTATTACCACCACCAGAAGGTACTATAGGATTTGATTTATTTTGTATTTTTCCATAAAATACTTTATCACCATAATCAGTAGATGATATTTTAGTTATTTTACTTCCTGTAAAACTATCATTTAAATACCAGCCACCAAACACCTTTCCAGCTTCTGTAATCGTTATTTTTGTAGGAAGGTTTTTTTGATCTCCATAAGTATATTCATTAAACTCGCCTTCATCTATAGTTCCACCAGTAATATTAAATGTAACTGTATAAGTTATTGGATTCCATTTAGCATAGAAAGTTTTATTTGAAGTTGTATTTGCATTTATACTTGACACACTGCTTCCAGAGAAATCATTAGTTTCATACCAGCCACCAAAAGTGTTTCCGTTTTTTGTAATTTCTGCACTTGTAGGAAGTGTGACAGCCTCTGAATACAATCTATTTGTTTTAAGACTATATCCTGCTACACATGTTCCACCATTAGCATTGTATGTGATATTATATTTTTTTTCTTCCCATTTAGCATATACTGTCACATCTCTTTTGGTATTAGCTGGAATTTTTGAAATGCTATTTCCTGAAAAATCACTAGCTTCATACCAGCCTTTAAATGTATACCCTTGTCTTATCGGACTAGCGAGTGCAGTCTCTTCTGATTCAGGTCTAACATTTGAAGTTGAATCTAAACCAAACGCTCCACCATTAAAATTAAAATTAATATTCCAACCGCCTTCTACTTGTATAGGTATATCAACTGAGCAACCATGATAAGTAACTGTAACTTTAGTATCAGTTTTAGAAAGTGGAGTAGTAAGTGATGGACTAAAAATAAAATCATTTTTAGTCTCATCATTATATTCTATTCTTTCAGTATAGTCAGCATTTGAATACTTTACTTCTATCTTTAAATATTGTGGGTTAAAATTATCACCTTCGCCATATTTTGTTTTTACTTTATATGAAAGATTATATAATGTGATAGATTCATATTGTGCGACTTCCCACACAGCTTTTATATTCCAGTCTTTTTCTTCATTTTTTAATATCCATTTAAAAATTTCATTTCCACCTACTTCTTTCCAACCTTTAAATACATATCCTTTTTTCTTTAAATTAGCTTGGTATGGGAGTGAAACATTTGCTCCGAAACTACTACTATATCTATAACTATTTTGTAATACAAAACTTCCATAATTATCAATATATGTACCACCATCATAGTCATAATTGATTTGCCAATCTGCAACTTCCCACAGCAATATCAATGCTATATTTCCTGCAAAATCGGCATCTACCTTGTCAACTATTTTAAATTCATTACCAGTATAGTTGTATTCAAATCCTTTAAATCTATAACCTTTCTTTTCTATTCCTGTTATTTCTTTAAGTTCTTCTTTTGTTTTTGGTAATAATAGTTCTTCTCCATATTCTCTATTAAAAGTATATATGATTTTATTTGGATTCAGTCTATCTGCTCTATTTTCATATAACATTACTTTATATTTTTCTTTTTCCCAATGAGCCTCTATAGTAATATTATCATTAACTATAGTATCAGCTGTGAAATCTACATAACTATTATCAGCTTGCTTTACTCTAAAACCTATAAACTTATATCCTTCATAAGTTTTTACTTTTGGAATTGTGATTTTTGATCCTCTACTTATAGTGTTTCTTATATATCTTCCATAGTAATAATCATCAAAAATATAATCAAATGTAACTTCTACATTATTTCCAGTATTTTCATGCACATTTATATTTATATCTTTTCTTACACCTCTAAATATAACTGTTACTTTATTATCTTCCTTAGTAAGTGGGGTATCCAAGCTTGGTTCAAATTCAAATTCATATTTATATTTACTTTTAAGAGAATAGATAGTATAGCCTATACTTACATCAGTCTCTGTCCCAGCTGAATTCAAAAGTGAAATCTCAAGACCTGTAGGATCAAAAGTATCACCTTCTATATAATCTAATTTTGTCGGATAATCTTTTATAGACATACTTGTATATCCATAATCTATATCCCTAGTAAATTTAACTTCACCAGCATCATTTACATTGATAAATATTTTTAATGGCTTATTTCTAAAATTAAACTCCAACAAATAATCATCAGCTTTAGTCACAGTAGTAATAGGTGTTTTACTACATATATCAAGACTATATATATTTACATCAGTTATAGATGGCATGTCTGTTGGTTCAAATGTACCATCATCAAACCCATATAAAAATAATGGAATGATATATTTATCAGAGTTTTCTGTATATTGAATGATTGGTGCTTTTATTTTAAAATTATTTTTAAAACTATCTCCTATAACCCATTTATTACCATTTTTAGGTAAAGTATAATATCCTCCATCTATATTATTTGCTGTGCCTTGATAAGAAGGAATACTATTTATAGTAATTCTATAATATGATACTTGATTCATATTTTTATAATCAGGAAATATTACTTCTTTCTCTTTATACTGGACAGATACTGCAGATATATCTCTTGCTTTTAAATTATCGCCTATACTTCCACCAACTATTATCTTAAAATCAGCTTTTGTGTCATTATTATACTCTATCTCTTCTTCAGAGCCATCTTCATAAGTCACTTTTATTTTTAATCCATTTAGATTTATTTGTTCATTATAATTATAAGAAGTTTTTGTAGGCTCAACAACACATTCAACTTTAGAAATAATTTTTTCAGTATTTCCATAAACTATATTTTCCACAACTTCCAATTCACTTTTTGTGGCAATATCTATTTCTATTTCTTTTGACGCAATTACTTCTTCATCTAAAACTAATTCACTTGGTGTAGCGAAATTTTGTTCTTTTTCTGTTTCAATCTTGGTAGTTTCTTCTTCTTTATCTTCAATGCTACTTGTTTCTTCTACAAGTTCAACACTACTTGTCTCTTCTACAAGTTCAACACTACTTG
>CAMJKC010000095.1 GCA_946406305.1 uncultured Lachnospiraceae bacterium | reverse complement strand
GGGAAATGGTGAACATAACTTGATAAATTATGGAAAAGCTGGAAGAAAGAGAAACATGGGTATAAGACCAACTGTCCGTGGTTCGGTTATGAATCCAAACGACCACCCACATGGAGGTGGAGAAGGAAAATGTAGTATAGGTAGACCAGGACCTTGCACACCTTGGGGAAAAACAGCACTTGGTTTGAAAACAAGAAATAGAAAGAAAAAATCAAACAAAATGATAATAAGACGCAAAAATGGTAGCGTTATAAAATAAGGAGGATAGAATGGGACGTTCATTAAAAAAAGGTCCATTTGCGGACAAAGAACTACTAAAGAAAGTTGAAACAGCAGTAAAGTCAAATGATAAAAAAATAATAAAAACTTGGTCTCGTCGTTCAACTATCTTCCCTCAAATGGTAGGTTTAACAATCGCTGTGCATGATGGAAGAAAACATGTTCCTGTATATATTACAGAAGATATGGTTGGTCATAAACTTGGTGAATTTGTATCAACAAGAACTTTCCGTGGACATGGAAAAGATGAAAAAAAAGCTCAAGTAAGCGGTTGATGAATAGGAGGTAATAAAAATGTCAAGAGGACATAGAACTCAAGTAAAAAGAGTTAGAAATGAACAAAATAGAGATACAAGACCAAGTGCAACACTAAAAAATGCGAGAGTGTCTGCTCAAAAAGCTTGTTTTGTATTGGATGCTATAAGAGGAAAAGATGTAAATGCTGCAATAGGTATAGTTACATATAGTCCAAGATATGCATCAAGACTTATAAAGAAATTATTAGAATCTGCAGTTGCTAATGCAAAAAATAATAATCAAATGGACGAAACAAAACTCTATGTTTCTGAATGTTTTGCAAATAATGCCCAAACTTATAAGAGAATACATCCAAGGGCACAAGGAAGAGTATATAGCATATTAAAAAGAAATTCACATATAACTGTGATTTTGGACGAAAAAAAGGAGGGTGTATAGTATGGGTCAGAAAGTTAATCCTCATGGCTTAAGGGTAGGAATAATAAAAGATTGGGATTCTACTTGGTATGCTGAAAAAGAGTTTTCTGAGTTTTTGGTTGAAGACTATAAATTGAGAGAATTTGTAAAAAAGAAATATTTGTCATCAGGTATATCAAAAATAGATATAAAGAGAACTCCAGGAAAAGTTGAATTAACTATATATACTGCTAAACCAGGAACTATAATAGGGAAATCTGGTGCAGAAATTGAAAAATTAAAAAAAGAAGTTCAAAAATTATCTACTTCAACTGTATCTATAAATATTAAAGAGATTAAAAAGCCTGATAAAGAAGCACAGCTCGTAGCAGAGAACATTGCACAAAATCTTGAAGGCCGTATGCCATTTAGAAGAGCTATGAAGCAAGCTATGGGAAGAACAATGAAGACAGGTGCATTAGGAATTAAAGCTTCAGTTGGTGGAAGACTTGGAGGAGCAGATATAGCAAGAACAGAATATTATAGCGAAGGAACTATTCCACTACAAACTTTAAGAGCTGATATAGATTATGGTTTTGCAGAAGCGGATACAACTTATGGAAAGCTCGGTGTAAAGGTATGGATATATAAGGGTGAAATTTTACCAGAGAAGAAATAAATATACTCTTAAAACTAACTTTTAAGGAGAATGGATATGTTATTACCAAAGAGAACAAAATTTCGTAAACAATTTAGAGGGTCAATGGCAGGAAAAGCTACAAGAGGAAATAAGATTGCATATGGTGATTTCGGTCTTGTTGCAACTGAACCTTGTTGGTTAAAAAGTAACCAAATAGAAGCTGCCAGAGTTGCTCTTACTCGTTATATAAAAAGAGGTGGACAAGTTTGGATAAAAGTATTTCCAGATAAACCAGTTTCTACTAAGCCTATAGGTGTTCGTATGGGTTCTGGTAAAGGTGCAGTAGAGTATTGGGTTGCGGTAGTGAAGCCAGGACGAGTTCTTTTTGAGATTGGCGGAATACCAGAGGCAGAGTCAAAAGAAGCTCTTCGTCTCGCAATGCATAAATTGCCACTAAAATGCAAAATTTGTAGCAAGGCAGATTTGGAAGGCGGTGATTAAGATGAAAAGTAAAAAATATATAGATGATTTAAATAATAAGTCAATTGAACAATTAAATTTAGATTTAGTTAATGCAAAAAAAGAGTTGTTTGATTTGAGATTAAAAAATGCAACAAATCAACTTGAAAATACAAGTATGATAAATACAGTTAGAAAGAACATTGCAAGAATACAAACAGTTATTACATTAAAGCAGAGAGCATAAAAGGAGTCATAAAATATGGAAAGAAATTTAAGAAAAGTTAGAACAGGAAAAGTTATAAGTAATAAAATGGATAAAACTATAGTTGTTTCTATTGAAAACCATGTTAAACATCCTTTGATTGGAAAAATAGTAAAAAGAACATATAAATTATATGCTCATGATGAAAAGAATGAATGCAATGAGGGTGATACTGTTCGTGTGATGGAAACAAGACCTTTGTCAAAATTAAAAAGATGGAGACTTGTTCAAATTGTAGAAAAAGCTAAATAATTTTTAATGAGGATGGTGAAAGAGTTATGATACAGCAAGAATCAAGACTTAAGGTAGCAGATAACACAGGTGCAAAAGAACTTTTATGTATAAGAGTTATGGGAGGTTCTCTAAGGAGATATGCTCACATAGGTGATGTTATTGTTGCTTCAGTAAAGGATGCTACTCCAGGTGGAACAGCAAAAAAAGGTGAGGTTGTAAAAGCGGTTGTAGTTCGTAGTGTGAATACTACAAGAAGAAGAGACGGAAGTTATATTAGATTTGATGAAAATGCAGCTGTAATAATTAAAGATGATTTAACACCAAGAGGCACTCGTATTTTTGGTCCAGTAGCAAGAGAGTTAAGAGACCATGGTTTTATGAAAATTGTTTCACTTGCACCAGAGGTGTTATAAGGAGGACTTATGAATAAGATTAAAAAAGATGATATGGTAAGAGTTATAACTGGAAAAGATAAAGGAAAAGATGGAAAAGTTATAGCAGTAGATTCAAAAAAAAGAAAAGTTCTTGTTGAGGGTTTAAATATTGTTACTGTTCACCAAAAAGCAGGAAAAACTAAAGGTGCAACTGAAAGTGCTATTGTAAAGAAAGAAGCTTATATTGATATATCAAATGTAATGCTATTAGTTGATGGTAAAGTTACAAGAGTAGGTTTTAAAGTTGATGGTGATAACAAATATAGAGTTGCCAAAAAAACAGGAAAGGTTATAAAGTAAGGAGGAAGTGATGGCACGTTTAAAAGATTATTATAATAATGAAATTAAAAAGAATTTAAAAGCAAAATTTAATTATAAAAATGATTTAAGTGTTCCAAAACTTGAAAAAGTTGTTATTAACATGGGGGTTGGAGAAGCAAAAGATAATTCTAAATTGCTTGATAATGCTGTAAGAGACCTTCAAATAATAACTGGTCAACATGTTGTTACTACAAAAGCAAAAAAAGCTGTAGCCAACTTTAAGATAAGAGAAGGAATGGCAATTGGATGTAAATGTACTCTAAGAGGAGAAAAGATGTATGAATTTGTCGATAGACTCATAAATCTTGCACTTCCTCGTGTTAGAGACTTTAGAGGAGTTAATCCAAATGCTTTTGATGGAAGAGGAAATTATTCTCTTGGAATAAAAGAACAAATAATTTTTCCAGAGATAGAATTTGATAAAATTGATAAAGTTCGTGGCATGGATGTTATTTTTGTTACAACTGCAAAAACAGATGAAGAAGCAAAAGCATTGTTGACAGAGTTTAATATGCCATTTGCAAAATCTTAAAGGAGGATAACATGGCAAAAACTTCAATGAAAGTAAAACAGCAGAGAAAGGCTAAATTTTCAACACAAGAGTACACAAGATGTAAAATTTGTGGAAGACCACATTCAGTTTTAAAAAAATATGGTATATGTCGTTTGTGTTTTAGAAAATTAGCATATGCTGGGCAAATACCTGGTGTTAAAAAAGCAAGTTGGTAATTTATAATTTATATATATAGGAGGATATCGCGTAATGGGTATGAGTGATCCAATAGCAGACATGCTTACAAGAATTCGTAATGCGAATACTGCAAAATTTAATGATGTTTTAATTCCAATGTCAAAAATGAAATTATCTATAGCTGAAATATTAAAAGAAGAAGGCTATATTGAGAATTATGAAATTGTTGATAATGGAAAGTTTAGTGACATTAAAATAATATTAAAATACAGAGATAATAAGATGACAAAAATTATTTCTGGCATAAAAAGGGTTTCAAAGCCTGGACTTAGAATTTATGCAGGAAAAAAAGATATGCCACAAGTGCTAAATGGTTTAGGGATTGCTATAGTTTCTACCAATGAAGGTGTAATGACTGATAGAGAAGCAAGAAAGCGTAACATTGGTGGTGAAGTATTAGCTTTTGTATGGTAATTATTTAGTTTTTATAAATAATAAAAAGGAGATTTATATGTCAAGAATAGGAAAAAAACCAGTAAATATTCCTGCAGATGTCAAAGTTGAATTGCTTGAAAATAATACACTTTTAGTAAAAGGTAAAAAAGGTGAATTAAAGAAATCTTTTGTAGGCGATATGAATATAAAAATAGATGGTAATACAGTGATTGTTGAGAGACCAAATGATTTAAAAAGATCTAAATCTTTGCATGGACTTACAAGAACTCTTATTAACAATATGATTTTAGGAGTATCAGAAGGATATGAAAAGATTTTAGATGTTAATGGAGTTGGGTATAAGGCATCTAAGCAAGGTAAAAAATTAACTCTCAATCTTGGCTATTCTCATCCAGTTATTATGGAAGACCCAGAAGGTATAGAGACAACTGTTGAAGGTGAAGATAGAGTTGTTCGCATAAAGGGAATAGATAAAGAAAAAGTAGGACAATATGCCGCAGAAATAAGAGGAATGAGACCACCTGAACCATATAAAGGTAAAGGTATTAAATATAGAGAAGAACATATAAGAAGAAAAGTTGGTAAGACTGGTAAAAAGTAGTTAGAATAATAATTTAAAAGGAATTATTTTGGAGGGAATATGATAAATAAAATTGATAGAAAAAAAGTTCGCATAAAAAAGCATAATCGTATAAGAAATCGTTTTAGTGGCACAAGCGAAGTTCCTCGTCTTACTGTGTTTAAAAGTGATAAACATATTTATGCTCAAATAATTGATGATAAAGCTATGAAGACTTTGTGTCAAGCTTCTACAATAGATAAAAATATTAAGTTAGAAAAAACAAATAATTTGGAAGCTGCTTCTGTCGTAGGAAAAAACATAGCAGAAAAAGCTAAAACACTTGGAATAGAAAAAGTTGTTTTTGATAGAAGTGGTTATATATTTCATGGAAAAGTAAAAGCACTTGCTGATGCTGCAAGAAGTGCTGGGCTTAGTTTTTAAGGAGGAATTGTCATGAAAGAAATTATAGATGTTAAGAATTTAGAGTTAAACGATAAAGTAGTATCTATTAAAAGAATTTCAAAGACTGTTAAAGGTGGAAGAACTATGAGATTTTCTGCACTTGTTGTTGTAGGAGATGGAAATGGCTACATAGGTGTAGGACATGGTAAATCAGCTGAAATTCCAGAAGCTATAAGAAAAGGAAAGGAACAAGCAATAAGAAATATTGTTAAGATAAGTATGGACAACAATCAATCTGTTCCACACGATTATATTGGCAAATGGGGTGCAAGTGAAGTGTTGCTTAAAAGAAGTAAAGAAGGTACAGGAATTATAGCAGGTGGTGCAGTTAGAAATATAATGGAGATGGCAGGAATAAGAAACATAAGAACTAAATCACTTGGTTCTCGTAATAAAGCAAATGTTGTTCTTGCTACAATAAATGGTTTGACAAATATGAAGTCTCCATCTGAAATAGCAAAACTTAGAGACAAAGATGTAAAAGAATTATTAGCTGGAATAATAAAGAAGTAAGGAGGGAAATAAGATGGCAAAATTGAAAATAACTTTAACTAAATCTCCTATAGGTGCTATTCCAAAGCAAAGAGCAACAATTAAAGCATTAGGATTACATAGAATTAGACAAAGTAATATTCATGAAGATAATAGTGCTATAAGAGGAATGATTCAGAAAGTTAATCATTTAATAAAAGTAGAAACTATATAAGGAGATACCGATATGAAATTGTCAGAACTAAAAAAGAATGATACTGTGGGTATTAATAAAAATTTTAGAAGAGGTAGAGGACACGGTTCAGGAAATGGAAAAACTGCCGGAAAAGGACATAAAGGTCAAAAAGCAAGAAGTGGTGCACCAAGATTAGGATTTGAAGGTGGACAGATGCCTCTTTATAGAAGAATACCAAAGAGAGGTTTTTTGTGTTGCAATAGACTTGATATTGTAGCTATAAATTTGAGTAGTCTTGAGAAGTTTGATAATGGTTTAACTATTACTGAAGATATGTTAGTTGAAAATGGTATAATTAAGAATAAAAAAGATGGTGTAAAGATTTTAGGTGGTGGAGATTTTTCTAAAAAATTAAATGTTGAAGCATATGC
>CAMJKC010000094.1 GCA_946406305.1 uncultured Lachnospiraceae bacterium | reverse complement strand
ATCGAACCCCCGACAACTTGATTAAAAGTCAAGTGCTCTACCGACTGAGCTAGTGCCACAAAGCTGGGCCAGATGGATTCGAACCATCGAATGCAGGAGTCAAAGTCCTGTGCCTTACCGCTTGGCTATGGCCCATTGTGTGGGTGGATAATGGGACTTGAACCCACGACCTCCAGATCCACAATCTGGCGCTCTAACCAACTGCGCTACACCCACCACATTGCAACTTTTATATACTACTATTTTTTTTGTAAAAAGTCAACATTTTTTACAAAAAACATCAGTTAATATTATTTTAAAGTACATTTTGCTCCAGCTTCTTCAAGTTTCTTCTTTATTTCTTCTGCCTCTGTTTTTGATGCTGCTTCTTTAACTATTTTTGGAGCTCCTTCAACTAAATCTTTTGCTTCTTTAAGTCCTAATCCTGTTACATCACGAACTACTTTTATAACTTTAACTTTCTCTGCTCCAGCTTCTGTCAACTCTACATCAAACTCTGTCTTCTCTTCTCCACCTGCTGCACCACCAGCTGCTCCTGCTGCTGCAACTACTACTCCAGCTGCTGCTGAAACTCCAAATTCTTCCTCACATGCTTTTACTAATTCATTTAACTCTAAAACTGACATCCCTTTAATGGCAGTAATAAATTCTTCTTTAGTCATTATTATTTCCTCCTAAATATTTTTTAATTATTTTTGTTTTTCTGCAATTTGATTTAATACTCTTGCAAAATTAGTTATTGGGCTCTTTATAGAACCAAGTAATCTGCTTATCAACTCATCTCTTGATGGTATATCAGCAATTTCTAAAATTTGTGTTGCATCGTAATATGTCCCTTCAACTATTCCTGCTTTTAATGTCAAAACAGGTGCAGTCTTTGCAAACTTTGCTAACACTCTTGCTGGTGCTGTAGCATCTGTCTTACTTACAGCAAGGGCAGTAGGACCTTCCAAATGCTTAGAAAAAGGCTCAAACTCTGTCCCTGTTATAGCTCTTTTTATATAAGTATTTTTAAATACTTTATAACTAACTCCAGCTTCCCTAAGTTGTCTTCTAAGATTTGTATCTTGTTCTACAGTTAAACCTCTGTAATCAGCAAGCACAGAACCTTTAGAATCTTTAAATGCATCTTTTATCTCTTCGATAATTGGTGCCTTTAATTCTACTTTTGCCATTTTCCCTCCTTCATAGTATATTCATTTTACCAAATAAAAACCTCATGTAAAGACATGAGGGAAATTAACCATTCTCAATTTGCCTCGGTAGGATTTATGCATATGCACCTACTGTCTTCGGTAAAACTTATTTAATTATATCAAATATTCAATTTATGTCAAGCATTAAATATATCTTCTAAACACATAAACTGTCACACAAATATCTTATTGCAGCTTTATAGTCATCGTTACTTACTGCTATTATTATATTTATACTGCTCGGACTTAAATCAATCATCTTTATCTTTATATCTTTACTATTTAATGCTGTGAAAATTTTTAACATAGAGTCATTATTTTTTGTTACCCCATACCCTACTACTGCTATAAGTGCCATATCTTCATCAACTGTAACTTTATCAGGTTTTATTTTTTCATTTATTTCATTTAATATTTCATCTTTTAACTCATCAAAAATCTTTTTTTCTATAATTACAGAAATTGTATCTATCCCAGTAGGACAATGCTCAACAGGTATTTTATGGTTTTTAAATATATCTAAAAGTTTTACTATAAAACCTACTTCACTGTTCATAAGAGACTTTTCCACATTTATAGATACGAAATTATTTTTTCCTGCTATTCCAGTCACATTCGTATCTTTATTTGGTTCCAACCTCTTGTTTGTGATAAATGTCCCTTTTTTACTTTTATCATTTGTATTAAGTATATTTATACATATATCAGTACTACTAACTGGGTATATGGCATCTTCATGTAATACTGTTGCTCCCATATATGCAAGTTCTCTAAGTTCTTTGTAAGTTATACTTTTTAAAACTTTTTTATTTTCAACTATTCTTGGGTCTGCAAATAAAACTCCATCAACATCTGTCCAGTTCTCATATATTTTTACATTCATAGCCCTTGCTACCAAAGAACCTGTTATGTCCGACCCACCTCTCTTAAATATTTTTATATTATTATTACAAATACCATAAAAACCAGGAATGATTACTTTTTTATCAAATTTACTTAAAGTATCATATATAGTTTTATATGTTTTCTCATAATCTAAAACTCCATCATCCTTAAAAAAAATCAAATCTTTTGCATCTACAAAAACTGTATTTAGTGCAATAGACAAAATTTTTGCATTTAGATACTCCCCACGACTTGCAATATAATCAAGAGTTTTTTTCTTATCAAACTCGTTACAAATATTTGATAACTCACTCTCTATGTCAAAGTCTATATTTAGACCTTTTATAATCTCTTCAAATCTATTTTTTATATATGAAATGTTTTCATCATATTTTATACCTTTATTTGATTTATAAAAAATGTCAAATAAAACATCTGTAATTTTTTTATCATTTGCATTAAACTTCCCTGGTGCAGAAACTACAATGTATTTTCTCTTTTCATCTTCATTTATAATATCTATGACTTTCTTAAATTGAGCACTTTCTGCAAGTGAACTTCCTCCAAATTTTGAAACAACAAATTCCATATTTTTATCTATCTAACTTTGTTATGTCAGATAAGCTCTCCCTTTCTAATATTGTAAAAATTTTATCGCCCTTTATTCCTATAACTAAAGGTCTCTCTACTCTATTATAATTTGATGCCATTGCATATTGATATGCCCCTGTTGTGAGACAAGCCAAATAATCTCCTCTTTTCATATCAGATGGAAGACTTATATTATTTCCTAATACATCACCACTCTCACAATATCTACCAACTACATTATATAGTTTATCAAAATTTCTATTGAGCCTTTCGGTAGGAATTATTGTATATTTTGCATTATAAAGTGCAGGTCTTATATTGTCCCCCATTCCACCATCTATAGAAATATAATTTACAAACTCAGGTATACATTTTACACTGCCAACAGTATATAAACTTAATCCACTATCGGCAACAATGCTTCTTCCTGGCTCAAAAATAATATAAGGCATTTTTATACCATAAGTTCTTACTATTTTTTTTATATGTTCGCTTACTTCTATAATATTTTTATAAATGTCAATCTCTGGTTCAGTCCCTACATATTTAACTCCATATCCACCGCCTAAATCTAAAATTTCTGCATTATATTTATCTTTTATATCTGATATGAATTTAATCATAACATCAGCAGATTTTATAAATGCAGTAGAATCAAATACTTGTGAACCTACATGACAATGAAATCCTTTAAGTTCTATATTTTTACACTTTAATGCTTTCTCCACTATATCAAAAGCAAGACCTGTCTCTATGCCAAAACCAAATTTTGAATCCACTTTCCCTGTAGATATAGCTTCAAGTGTATGACAATCAATTCCTGGTGTTATTCTTATAAGTATTTTCTGTATTATATTTTTTTCTTCTGCTATAGTATTTAATGAAACTAATTCTTCTTCATTATCTATTACAAAATATCCTACTTTTTCTTCTATAGCAAATTTAATATCATCATCTGTCTTGTTATTTGAATGATAATATACATTTGCCATATCAAATCCTGCACATTTTGCTGTCCATATCTCGCCTTTTGAGACAACATCTATTCCAACATTTTCATCCTTCATAATTTCATAAATATATTTACAACTAAAAGCTTTAGAAGCATATAACATTTTGCCATTGCCATCAAAACCATCATTTATAGCTTTTTTATAAATATTTACTTTTTCTCTAATCAAATTCTCATCCATTAAATACAATGGTGTCCCATACTCTTTTGCAAGATTATTTACATTTACTCCTGCAAAAAATAATTCATCATTTTTAATTGTGAGATTTTTACAAAATAATTTATTCATAATGTTCGTTATTATCCATTTCTTAAAATTTTAATCATATTTTATTTGTTTGTCAAAAACATTTCTTGTCCCACATAATACTTATATATATATTGATATTCATTATTATTTAAATTATATTCTTTTGCTACCAATAAATCAATTTCATTATATTTTTCAAGTATTTTTTCTGCATCATTTAATTTTATCAAGTCTTCCACTTTAGCAATTATTTTTTTTTGCTTTTTTTCATCTACTTTAGGTATAGGAATACCCTCAATATGTGACCTCAATATTTTTATTGAATTATAATTTTTATCAAAATAATACTGTGCAATCCTTGAATTTAAAATAGCAAGTATGTATCTAATATCTATATCTTTAAATGTAGGAATCAATATGTTACAACTATTTAAAGATAAAGTTTTTTTATTATCATACGCAAAAACCAATTTATTACTTATGAATCTATAAAATAATTTTTCATCTGCTCTATAAAATTTTACTGGTGCAACTTGTTGAAAATTTTCAGGTTCAAATTGTATATATTCCTTACTATCTACAAATTTATATTTAAAAATATCTTTCCCTCTTAATACCAATTCATTATTTTTACTTTTTCTATCAACTATATATTTTTCATTATTCCCAGTAACTATTCCTAATGCAAAATTTGAATTATTTTTTAAAAATACTCTATTTTTTATTAAAGCTATTTTATTTATTATATCATATTCCAAATCATTCATTGTCAATGAAAAGTATTCTGAACTTATTGGACGATTTTTTTTAATTATAAAAGTTCCACTATCTATTACAATTTCAGTTCCTGCTAAATTTATTTTTTTATTAGTCTTTTGTAATTTGATAATTATACTTGGACATTGAACATTATCAAAAGCATTTCCTATATATTCTAAATATTTAATGTCAAAATTCTTCAAAATTATTTCACGGATTTTTTTATGTGATTTAACATTCAACAATGCTTCAGGCAAAATAAAAGATAAATATCCATCAGTTTTTAAAATTTTAAGTGATCTTTCTATGAATAAATCAAACGACTCTACATTATTACCTTCTGCAGAATAATACTTTTTACATAATTCTCTCTTTTCCTCTTTACTATATGCATACCCCCAAGGAGGATTTCCTAACACAATATCAAAATCATCATCTATCTCATCATTTATATAATCTCTAATTCTAATATGTTTTTTTAATTCATTTAAATCTGTAATATTATATTTAATAGCCAAGTTCAACCGTGCTATATTCACACTTTCTTCATCAATGTCACTAGCATAAATTTGTTCAAATTTTACACTGTCTGGCAGATTTAATAAAAAATTTCCAGTCCCGCAAGAAGGATCTAAGATTTTTTTAATTGCAATATTTTTATCTACAAATAATTTTTCATTTAATTTTTTCACTATTTTTTGTGGAGTATAATATATCCCAAAAACTTTTCTATCACTCAAACTTTTTAAAGAAATATATAGAAGCCCCATAATATCATTATTATTTTCATATTGATATTTAACTTCAAATATATCTCTATTTTCTTTTATAATTTTTAAATATTCTTTTTTCTCTCTTTTATTAAATATAAATAAATTTTTATACTCCCCAATATCTATCTCGCCATTTAGATACTTGTATAATACATTTTTTATGTTGCTTTGTCTTTTATATTTAATTAAGATAGACTGTATAGCATATTCATATATAAGGCACCTTATTAGGGATATATCTATATCAATTTTATCTTGTTTTATAATTTCCAGAACATTACTTACCTCTAAGGCATTCAACGAATTCTCATCCACATATGATTTATAAAGCAGATTTCCTTTCACATATTTTTTATTTCTTCTGCTTTTTAATATTTTATTTTCATCATTTAAAATTTCATTTTTTAATTTATTTACATATTCTTGATTAAAACAAATAATTTTATTTTTAATCACTGGTTTTACTTTTCCTAATTTTATCCAATTTTTACCTGTTGCCACAGATATAGATAGCTGAGAGCAAAAATCCATAAGAGACACATTATGCCTATTGTCCTTATTTTTTTGTTTTTTTAATACAGTATTCATTATACTAATAGTCCTTTTTTCTATGAGAAGATATCATATAATTCTTGATATGTTATTTTTTTATCTAAATATTTTTCATGTTCATTTATATTTTTATTATTAATATGAAATTGTCCCTCTCCCACATTTCCCCTATGCTGTTTATCAGAATATCCTGGAATTTTTTTTACAATTTCACTATTAATTTTATAAATGTAAACTATATCCGCAAAAAACAATCCATAATATAAAATATCAAATTCCTTAGTTTTAATTTGTTGAATATTACAATCAAAGGAATCCTCACTGTTTGATTTTAAAATTCTTGCCAATACATTTGCTCTAATTGCTTCATCAATTATATTATCTCTTTTTATAGTTCTTAAATTCGTTTTTAATACCCGTGAAAATTTTACTTCTACTCTATCTCCTTTATTATTTTTTTTGTCAAATGATAGAGTATTAGCATCATCAAATCCATATATCACTTGTATCATCTGCTCTGCAACTGTTCCAAATCTTCTCGTATTTAATAAAAATAAACCTAATTTAAATTGTTCAATTTCTTTTTCCAACTCTTTTTTCATATGCTT
>CAMJKC010000093.1 GCA_946406305.1 uncultured Lachnospiraceae bacterium | reverse complement strand
TCTCCAACCATTTTTTCAATATTAATGATAATAATAAAAAAATTCAATAGTATAACATAATCTATATCTAAAAGCATTAATTATCATGTATTTTGTTATTTTTATCATTATAAGTACATAAATCATCATTAATTTTTATAATCAAAATTATAATTAATTTAATAATAGCGTAATAATCCTGTTTACACACATTCTCGTCTTTTGAAGCAGGGGGATGTGAATACTTATTTCTAATATAATTACCATTAGAATATCTATCATTTAAATAATAATCAAAATACTCTCCCTCTTTTTTAGTTAATAATGAATTTACAATTTCATATTTTGCATTTGGCAATACTTCTATAATGCTTTCTTTATTAAATTTTGTCAAAACTATCACTTCATCTTCATATAATAATTTCAACAACAAAACTTTGTGTATATTAAGTTTAACTATTCCATCAATTTCAATAAGCGTCTTCCTTTCAATAAGCCATTCTATATGTTCCTTTTGAAATTCATAAAAGTCATCAAGTCTTATTTTTTCTTTCAATAACAAACAGTATAATGAACTATATTTACTCTTAGACCTTTCAATATAGAATAACATTGACTGATCACTAAATAACATATTAATTTCTTTTTTTATGTCAATAGATTCATTATAATAATAATGTTCTTTATTAATAGATGGTATATCACAAAATCTTATTCGTTTTTTATATCGTTCAATAAACTTTCGGTCCAGATACTTATACTTAGCCCACATATAATATTGTTTTTTTATCTCATCAAAAATAGAAACCAAATCTTTGCACTTTTCAAAATATGAAATAGGTGAATCGGAAATACTAACTTCAAATCCTTTAATCCCAAACTCTTCATTGATATAATCATTAAAGAACCATCTAATAATATCATTTATATTAATTTTATTATCTAATAAGAAGTCTAAATAAAACACTAATTGAACGTATGACACCAACTCTTTAATTTTAAAATAATAGTTCGTCAAATATATATATTGACCTTTATCATTATAAATTTTATCTATAATCCCATCTTCACTTGATTTGTAAACCAAATTGCAATTCATCGTAAAGCAATTTACAAAATCAAACAAGTATATAAAATTGTTAAGCAAAGTTGGATAATCTAAATGGTTCTTTAAATCTTTTGTATTATAGGTTAGTAATATTTTATGATCTTTATGCTCTATGTCATTGTTTAATGTATCACCACTTCTTAATTCAACAGTTATACTTTCCCCACTTTTATTTTTAAAAATATCACTAAATATTTTTTCTTTTTTTTCATAGGCTTCATATTGTGTTAACTCATATTTATTAAAGTGTTTAATATTACATATTTTTTCAAGATATCGCGGATTTGAATTTTTATCTTTAATGTACCTATTTAATGTGTTTTTGGTTTCAGTATCTGTTAACTTAGGTAAAAATATTTTTTCTTGCCTCTCATTGTAATTTAAATCAATAAATATTTCAGCAAACAGATTGGTTGATATTATTCGCCTTTTAATCTCATTAGAAAAATATTCAACGAAGTCTTTACATTTTAAATATTCATATGGATAACAATTCAATGCATCAAAAAAGGCATAGGCCAATGATTTATCTACTTTTTTATATACTTTTCTTTTTATTAATAATTCTATATAATCTATTTTATATATTAAATCTATTATTTTAAGGTCATTACATATTTTAGAATGTGAAAGACTATTAATATAATTATTTATAATTGATTCTATTTTCGACGAACGACTGTTAAATTTTTGTAAATCCTTATCTTTTAAGTAATTTTTATCAGCTAAAACTTTATAAACATTATATAACTCCATCATGGAATTAATATTCATTAAATCTATTGTCTCATTATCTAAATCATTAATTATCTTAGATAATTTTTCTATTCCATAGCTAATATTATACAGTTTTGAATCAAAATACTTGTTATCTTTCATATATTCTCTTTAATATTCTTATTATCAATATTTAATTTTATATACAATCAAAATCCTCTAACTAATTTTTCCCTTATTCCTACACGATTCACCAAGAATATAATGAATGAGAATTATTATTGCAATATTCTATCCCCCCCTAATTCTAATCAAATCATGTTTTTACTCTTTGCGAATTCTTCCCCCTCAATATCTGAATCAAATTTTATATCAAAAACATCTGATACTACAGTGGTTCTCAAATCACTACAAATTGCTATTACCTCATTAAAGAAATCATCTATATCTTGGTTTTTTAGCTCAATCAAATTATCGATGAAATCATAATCTATTTCTTTCTTTTGAGCTGGATATAATATCTTTGATTCGCTATAAGCTTTTACACTTAATTTTATTACACCAATACCAAATGTATTGTTTAACCTTGTAAGTTTTTCCTTTAAATCACCTTCATCGTCAATATCTTTTGCTACAAGATATCCATAATTAGCCCAACTTGAATTAGTTGCAGCTTGCAAAAACTCATCATTTACATTCGATAAGTTAATACTTTGTTTCATTTCAAATGAGTATAGTTCAAATGGATTCTCATTGCTAATTTTCATTAAGCTAATTGTGGTTTTCTCGTATGATTCTTTCATGAATTTAACACCTATAATATCAGGGTGTATCCATGTATTTTTGTCTTTAATCTTATTTTTTGATTTATTAGCATTAATTGTCTTGCAATAACAATCATCCATAAAAGAAACAAGAAATCTATGCAAGTCAATCTCTTTATAATTATTAGAATTGGCACTTTGTACCACTTCACTTTCAAATAATGCCAAAGACCCATAGTTTTTGCTCTTTAATCCAAATCTTACAGCATTTCCACCTTCTTTATACTTTATAAATAATGAGTCTTGTTTTTTTGCATCAACATATAAATTTGCCCCTATAGTATTAATTGGGGTTGCCCCACTAAATGTCTTATTAACAATGTCTGTATGATTTTTAACTGCATAATCATATATTTGCTTAGCTGACATTGGAACATCGTTTTCCTCTAAAACAAGTTTCGCTAATCCTAATGCTTTATTCATAATATTACTTCCTTTCAGTTATTAATATTCATTTAATTTTTAATTTTATTACTATAACTATAAGAATGTTACACCCAATTCTCCACCTTTAGTCCATCCACTCTCTCAAACTCTTTCATATTATTTGTCACAAGTGTGATATTTAATGATTTTGCATGAGCTGCTATTAGCATATCTAAAGGACCTATAGTTTTACCTTTTTTCTCTAACCCACCTCTTATTAATCCATATTCAATTGAAGCATTTTCATCATAAGGCAAAATCTCTATATTAGATATAAACATTGTTAAAGCAAGTAAATTCCTATTGTGATCAGAACTCTTTTCAACTCCATATAATAGTTCACTATATGTAATACTTGATATACACAAATCAGTATTTTTCAATTTTTTTAAATGCTCTATGACTGACTTTGGTTTTTTCTTAATTATGTATATGCAAATATTTGTATCTAACATGTACATCATAACTCGTCACGCTTCACATTCTTTCCTTGATTTCTATCGTTCATAAAATCATCAGTAAACAATTCAAGACTATCTATAAAGTTATTCCATTTACTTTTTTTAGGAATAAGCATTATAATGTCCCCAATTCTATTTACATTAACTTCATCTGCGCTAAACCTATATTCCTTAGGCAATCTAACAGCTTGACTTCTTCCGTTTTCAAAAATTTTTGCTACTTTCATAAAGACTCCTTTAATTTAATAATTAACCTATACTAATAGTATATATCATGATATATACTTTGTCAATATACTATTTTTACTAAATAAAAATGGCTGCACCTCAATGCAACCATTTTTATTTATTATAAATTATGTTAAAATCTAATACCTACTCCGTATAAAACTCAGTATCCAAATCATCAATTGCCTCTTCTACCTCTTCACTTACCTGATGTCTCCTAAGTGTAAGTTTATCTACAAGATCAGGTATCATATCAAGTGCTTTTGTAATCGCATCTTGATTTTGGATATTTATAAGCTTAGTAAATCCATTTTGGATAACAAGGCAAGCAACTGGGCTTATCTTAAGTGCCATCCCACCAGCATTTTTATTTTGTTCGGCACTAAATTCTCCAACACCAATCCCTACACTACTTTCTATAAATGGAATAATAGTAGTATCTCCTACAGTAAAAGGATCTCCTATAACTTTTTTTGTATCTACAAGTCCAGTAACTCCATCTAATAAAGTTTTAATAGTATCTTTTACGTTTTCCATATGAATTCCCTCACTTTTTTGTTTAATAATAGCTTAATAGCTAATATGACTATATTTATTAATCTAAATGAACCTTTTATGTATATTTTACCATCAAATAAATTTTTATTAAATACTGGTTTTACTTTTATACTATCACCAAATCTATTATATAATACCCCAAGTACAGCTAATATTTCACCTACAGTATATGGGTCTTCAAGTCCAAATGTAAAATCTAATTTTACATCTTTAGGTTTAATTATATTTAATATATTTTTAACTAAACTTGCAAAATAATTTTTTATATACTCTTTATCATCGTCATCTAATTCTTTATATTTTTTTAGTAAAGATTTTTTCTTAATATTACTTTTTTTAGTTTCATTATTATCTAATTCTTTATCAAGCCTTTTATCGTATTTTTTAGCATCTTTATATGTTACTTTTTTATCATTTAATTTTAATGGAATATAATTTTTATCTTTATTGTTATTTGCTTTTGCTAATTTTATATATATTTTGTTGTTATGTCTATTATCTTTTTTTACTCTTTTCTTTTTATTAAGATTTATATTGATGAATAAAACTCTGAGAGTCATTTTCAATTTTTCTAATATACTTATTTTAAATTCTATAAGTTTTAATAGATAATCTACTTTAAAATCAAATCTATACTTATCTTTATTTTTATCAAATATCAATATAAAATTAACACTAAATAATGTAAGTAAAAAGAAAAATAAAATTATAGCAAGAACTGTGATTAAAATTATCTTTAAAATTTTTATAAAAATAAGCATATAATTATTATAATATAAATTATAACATATTACAACTTATATAATCTTACTGGTCATTTAATAAAATTATTAGATCTTCTATTATGATTTCAGCAGTTTTATCCCTTATTAACTCTCTTAGTTTTACATCATCATATTCACTTAGATTATGACTACTTTTAATAAGATTTAGTATATCTAGTTCTTTAGTAAAAATTTTATCTTTTATTAGTATGCTATAATACACTCTTCCAACTGGTTTATCATCGCAAACTGTAGGTCCAGCATTTCCAGTTACAGAAATATTTATATTTGAATCAGTTATATTCTTAAGTCCGTGAACCATTTCTATAGCAACTTCTTTGGAAACGACTCCATATTTATCTATAGTTTTGTTTTTTACATTTAATACTTTATTCTTTACTTCATTACTATATGTAATATATGATTCTTTTAAAATCTCACTGCTTCCTGGGCAATCGGTAATGAGTTTTGACAGTAATCCACCAGTAATAGACTCAGCAAAAGATATAGTAAGCCTTTTATCTTTTAAAATTTTAACAAGTTCAAAATTTTTTATCATAATTATAAAAATTTAAATAAATCTTTACTTTTAATAATATAATCTATAAGTGAAAATACTAAGAAAAACATTGATATATAGAATAAACCATAAGCAATATAATAAAAAAACATATTTATTTTATGAATATTAAATAAAATCATTACGAGTGAAACCATCTGAGTAGCAGTTTTATATTTACCAAGTTTTGATGCCGCTATCACTATGTTTTCTTCAAGTGCTACAAGTCTTATTGCTGATATTATAAGCTCTCTCATAACTATGAGAAATACACATATAAAATTAATTTCATTAGTAAAATAGTTTAAAGACATAACTACCGCAACTACAAGAAGTTTATCTGCGAGCGGATCCATAAGTTTACCAAAATTACTTATAAGATTATATTTTCTCGCAAGCATTCCATCATAATAATCAGTGATACTTGCTAAAGTGAATACAATAGCTGCAAGATACCTCATTTCTATCATATTAAATCTAACACTTATATAAAAGAACACAAGATATATAGGAATCATCCCCACTCTCATTAGTGTAAGATAATTTGGCAAATTTTTATTAATATTATTCATATTAGTATAGTTTTATAAACTCTCCTTCTAAATCATATCCTATTACTTTAGTTATTTTTACATCTATAAAATCACCAGATATTAATTTTTTATTAGTTTTTACATATATTTTATCATCTATATCTCTTGCATCAAAATATGCACGCACAATATATTTATTTACATTTGTATCATAACCTTCGACTATTGCTTTATATATTTTATTTAATCGTTTTTTATTATTTTCTTTAACTATGTCTTTTTGAATCTTTAATAAAACTTCTCTTCTTTTATTCTTTATATCTTCTGGAATCTGATTATCAAAATTATATGAATCACTTAGTTTTTCTCTGCTATAAGTAAATACGCCGAGTTTATCAAATCTAGTCTCTTTTACAAATTCACATAATTCATTAAAATCTTCATCTGTCTCCCCAGGGAAGCCAACTATAAAAGTAGTACGAAGTGTTATATCAGGAATTTCATTTCTTATCTTTTTTATAGTATTTGTAATCGCTTCTTTATTAGTAGCTCTATGCATTGATTTAATTATTTTATTATTTATATGTTGGAGTGGCATATCAATATAATGAACAACTTTTTCGTTATTCTTAATCAATCTTATCACATCATCTGTAATTTCTTCTGGATAACAGTATAATAATCTTATAAACTCTATACTATTTATAAGAGAAATATTT
>CAMJKC010000092.1 GCA_946406305.1 uncultured Lachnospiraceae bacterium | reverse complement strand
TGATGTTGAAAAAGAACTCGCTAAAAGTGATGTTGTTGTAGAAGAAACTGGAGAGCTTTTAGCAAAGAAGGGAGTCGAGATTACTGAAGACTTAGCATTAGAACTTCAAAATCAAGCAGTTCCTTACATATACGTGTTTACTCCTACAACAAATGAAAAACAAAAAATATTATCAAATATGATGGTTGATATAAGAGCACATGTTAAAGGTGTAAAAGAAGAAACTTGGGAAGAGATGGGTATAACTGAATCAGTGTATTATCCATGTTTAAAAACTATTATTGAAGAGAATAAAAAGAATAAAGCTGGAAAAGAAGCTCTATTAAAAGAATTAGAAAAAAATGTACAAGAGTTGATTCCAAAGCATATAGAAAAAGAAGATATTTTTGCTTCAATAAATTATTGTTGTCATTTGAGTAAAGGTATTGGGACAACAGACGATATTGACCATTTAGGAAATAGAAGAATAAGAGCAGTTGGAGAACTTTTACAAAATCAATATAGAATAGGACTTACAAGACTTGACAGAGTTGTAAGAGAAAGGATGAGTTCTCTTGAAGTTGATGAAATAACTCCACAATCTCTTATAAATATCAAACCAGTAACAGCTGCTATAAAAGAGTTTTTTGGTTCTTCACAATTATCTCAGTTTATGGATCAAAATAATCCACTTTCTGAAATTACACATAAAAGAAGGTTGTCAGCTCTTGGACCTGGTGGTATATCTCGTGAGAGAGCAGGATTTGAAGTTCGTGATGTTCATTATACACATTATGGTAGAGTGTGCCCAATAGAAACTCCTGAAGGACCAAACATTGGACTTATAAATTCTCTTGCAAGTTATACTAAAATAAATAAGTATGGTTTTATTGAAGCACCATATAGAAAAGTAGATAAAACTGATCCAAAGAATCCTCGTGTTACAGATGAAGTAGTATATATGACTGCTGATGAAGAAGATAATTACATTATTGCTCAGGCAAGTGAGCCACTTGATAATGAGGGTCATTTTATAAATGAAAATGTATCTGGTAGATTTAGAGAGGATACTTCATTATTTAGAAAAACAGAAATAGATTTTATGGATATATCTCCAAGAATGGTATTCTCAGTAGCTACTTCAATGATACCTTTCTTACAAAATGATGATGCAAACCGTGCTCTTATGGGTTCTAACATGCAAAGACAAGCAGTTCCTTTGATGGTGACAGAATGTTGTGCTATAGGTACTGGAATGGAAAACAAAGCAGCAGTTGATACTGGTGTATGTATAAAAGCAAGAGAAGATGGTGAAGTGACTTTTGTTGATGCAAAAAAAATAGTAGTTAAAAATGTAAACGGTGGTGTAGATGAATATAAATTGATGAAGTTTATGAGAAGTAATACTTCAAACTCTTATAATCAAAAGCCTACTGTAAACATAGGACAAAAAGTAAAAAAAGATGAAGTTATAGCAGATGGGCCTTCAACATGTAAAGGTGAGTTGGCACTTGGAAAAAATCCACTTATAGGTTTTATGACATGGGAAGGGTATAACTATGAAGACGCTGTATTATTAAGTGAGAGGTTAGTAAAAGAGGATGTTTATACTTCAATACATATAGAAGAATATGAAACAGATGCAAGAGATACAAAACTTGGACCTGAAGAAATAACTAACGATGTGCCTGGAGTAGGTGAAGATGCATTAAAGGAATTAGATGAAGATGGAATAATCAGAGTTGGTGCAGAAGTTAGAGCAGGAGATATTCTTGTTGGAAAAGTTACACCAAAAGGAGAGCAAGATTTAACTGCAGAAGAAAGGTTGCTTCGTGCGATATTTAGAGAAAAAGCAAAAGAGGTTAGAGACACTTCACTTCGTTTACCTCATGGTGCTTATGGAACAGTTATAGGAACAAGAACATTTACAAGAAAAGGTGGCGACGAAGTTCCTGTAGGAGTAAATTTAAAAGTTAGAGTTTATGTGGCACAAAAGAGAAAAATTAGTGTCGGAGATAAAATGGCGGGCCGTCATGGAAACAAAGGTGTAGTATCAAGAGTATTGCCAGTTGAAGATATGCCATATTTGTCAAATGGAAGACCTTTAGACATAGTCTTAAATCCATTAGGTGTTCCTTCTCGTATGAATATAGGACAGGTACTTGAGACTCACTTATCACTTGCTTCAAAAATGTTAGGAATTGATATTTCTACTCCAACATTTGAAGGAGCGACTGAAAGCGATATACAAGATTGTTTAATCATAGCAAATGACTATGTAAATATGGAATGGGATGAGTTTAAAAACAAATATAAAACAATTTTGAATGAAGATGTTATAAACTATTTGGGAAGTCATCTTGAGCATAGAAATGAGTGGAAAGGCGTAAAAGTAGGAAAAGATGGTAAAGTATTATTAAGAGATGGAAGAACTGGAGAGTATTTTGACTCTAAAACTACTATTGGATTTATGCATTACTTAAAACTTCACCATTTAGTTGATGATAAAATACATGCAAGAAGTACTGGTTCTTATTCTTTAGTAACTCAACAGCCGCTTGGTGGTAAAGCACAATTTGGTGGACAAAGATTTGGAGAAATGGAAGTTTGGGCTCTTGAAGCTTATGGTGCTGCTAATACTCTTCAAGAAATACTTACAGTAAAATCTGATGATATGGTTGGAAGATTAAAAGTATATGAGTCAATTATCAAAGGTGAGAATATGCCAAAACCGACTGTGCCAGAGAGTTTTAAAGTTTTATTAAAAGAGTTACAAGCTCTTTGTATAGATGTCCAAGTTCTTGATAGAAAAGGTCGCGAAGTTTCAATGGTAGATAATTTTAATGATTCAAGGCATGATTTCAAAAAATATGAGAATATTGAATATGACAAAAATGAAGATTTTAAGTCTGGATTCACAACTCAGGAAGTTAAGGATGGAGAGCTCGTAGATGTAGAAGAGAATAATGATGGAGGATATGAAGATGAATAAAATACGTAATAATAAAAATCGTGCTTTTGAGTTTGACGCTATACGTATAGGAATTTGTTCTCCTGATAAAATTTTAAAAGAAGCACATGGAGAAGTTAAGAAGCCTGAAACTATAAACTACAGAACATTAAAACCAGAAAAAGATGGACTATACTGTGAAAGAATTTTTGGTCCAGTAAAAGACTGGGAATGTCATTGTGGTAAATACAAAAAAATTCGTTATAAAGGTATTATCTGTGATAAGTGTGGTGTTGAAGTTACAAGGAGTGCAGTTAGAAGAAGTAGGATAGGGTATATAAAACTTGCAGCTCCTGTATCACATATTTGGTTCTTTAAAGGTATACCTACAAGAATAGGAACTATACTTGATATAGGGCAAAAAAATCTTGAAAAAGTTTTATACTTTGCTGCATATATAGTTTTGGATCCAGGCATAACTGAACTTCATAAAAAAGATATATTAACTGAAAAAGAATATAGAGCTGCGAAAGAAGAATTTGGTAGCACTTCTTTTAGAGTAGGTATTGGTGCTGAAGCTATAAGAGAATTGCTTGAAGAGATAGATTTAGAAAAAGAACAAAAAGAATTAAGAGAAGAGATATTAAAATCTAAAAGTGGTCAAAAGAAATCAAAGCTTATAAAGAGACTTGAAATTGTAGAAGCATTTATAAAATCTGGAAATAAACCAGAGTGGATGATACTAACTGTATTACCAGTTTTACCACCTGATTTAAGACCTATGGTTCAACTTGATGGTGGAAGATTTGCTACAAGTGACCTCAATGATTTATATAGAAGAATTATTAACCGTAATAATAGGTTGATGAAGTTATCAAAGATGGGAACTCCAGATATAATTGTCAGAAATGAAAAAAGAATGTTACAAGAAGCAGTTGATGCTTTAATAGACAATGGTCGTAGAGGAAGAGTTGTAACAGGTGCAGGTAACAAACCACTCAAATCTTTATCTGATATGTTAAAGGGAAAACAAGGTCGTTTCCGTCAAAATTTGTTGGGTAAGAGAGTTGATTTCTCTGGTAGAAGTGTTATTGTTGTAGGACCAGAATTAAAAATAGATCAATGTGGTTTGCCAAAAGAAATGGCAATTGAATTATTTAAACCATTTGTTATGAAAGAGCTTGAGAGCAGAGGGCTTGCTATAAATATACAAGAAGCAAAGAGAAAGGTTGAAAGACAAGATAATGTCGTATGGGATGTGCTTGATGATGTTATAAAAGAGCATCCAGTTTTACTCAACCGTGCACCAACTCTTCATAGACTTGGAATACAAGCTTTTGAACCGATATTAGTAGAAGGAAAGGCAATAAAACTACATCCATTAGTTTGTACTGCTTTTAATGCAGATTTTGATGGAGACCAAATGGCTATTCATGTTCCTTTATCTATTGAAGCTCAAGCAGAGAGTAGATTTTTAATGCTATCAACAAACAACTTATTAAAACCAAGTGATGGAGGGGTTGTGGCAGTTCCTTCACAAGATATGGTTCTTGGTATATATTATTTAACTCAAGAGAGAAATGATGATAATGAAATACATCATGCATTTAAATCTATTGATGAAGCTGTAATTGCTTATGAGAATAAAGTTGTAAATTTGCACGAAAGAGTAAAAGTTCGTGTAGAATCAAAAATAGGTAGAGTTGATGAAAAAGGTAATATAGTTCGTGGAATTATTGAAACTACTGTTGGACGACTTATATTTAATAGAATAATTCCTCAAGATTTAGGTTTTGTGGATAGAACTGATCCAAAAAATGAATTTGTTCTTGAAATAGATCAATTAGTAAAAAAGAAAGATTTAAAAAATATACTCGAACACATAATGGAAGTTCATGGAGTAAAAGGTATAGTAAAAACTCTTGATGATATAAAGAGTATGGGATATCACTATTCAACAATTGCTGCTATAACTGTTTCTATAGATGATATGACAATACCAGAGAGCAAAGGTCGTCTTATAAGTGAAGCAGAAAAAACAATTGATATGATAACTCAAAACTATCGCCGTGGTCTTATAACAGAAGAAGAGAGATATAAAGAAACTATTGATATATGGAAAAAGACTGATGAGCAGATAGAAAATGATTTGATGGCAGGTCTTGATAAATACAACAATATATTTATGATGGCGGATAGTGGAGCGAGAGGTTCTAATAAACAGATAAAACAGCTTGCAGGAATGAGAGGACTTATGGCTGATACAACTGGCCATACTATAGAACTTCCAGTAAAGTCAAATTTCCGTGAAGGTCTTGATGTTCTTGAGTATTTTATTTCAGCTCATGGTGCGAGAAAAGGTTTGTCTGATACTGCACTTAGAACTGCAGACTCAGGATACTTGACTCGTAGGTTAGTAGATGTATCTCATGATTTAATTATAAGAGAAGATGATTGTTGTGGTCCAGATGAAGATATACCTTGCATATCTGTATCAGCATTTAAAGATGGCGAAGAAGTTATTGAAAGTTTAAGAGAAAGAATAATTGGAAGATATATTGCAGAGACTATCGTTGATAGCATAGATGGCAGTGTTATAATAAAAGAAAATAATATTGTAACTCCAAGAATTGCTGATAGAATTATAAAAGAACTTGAAAATAGTGGAAGAGATAGTGTTAAAATAAGATCTGGGCTTACTTGTAGATCAAAATCTGGTGTATGTAGTCATTGTTATGGTTCAAACCTTGCAACAGGAGAAAAAGTTGGAATTGGAGAAGCTGTAGGTGTAATAGCAGCACAGAGTATTGGAGAACCAGGAACACAGTTGACGATGAGAACTTTCCACACTGGTGGTGTTGCTGGTGGAGATATTACACAAGGTTTGCCTCGTGTAGTTGAGTTGTTTGAAGCAAGAAGACCAAAAGGTATGGCTATAGTTACAGCAAATGATGGTGTTGTAAAATTACTTGATGATGGAAAAAAGAGAGAAATAAAAGTAATTGATAAAGAAAACAAAACAGAAAAAACTTATTTCATTCCATTTGGTTCAAGAATAAAAGTGAAAGAGGACCAGGTAGTTAAAGCAGGAGATCCACTCACAGAAGGTTCAATAGACCCACATGATATATTGCAAATTCAAGGTGTAAAATCAGTTGAGGACTATTTATTAAAAGAAGTTCAAAGAGTTTATAGGTTACAAGGTGTTGAAATAAATGATAAACATATTGAATTAATTGTTAGACAGATGCTTAGAAAAATAACAGTAACAGATGCAGGAGATAGTGAATTTTTAGCTGGCACGACTATTGATATGGTTGATTTTGAGAATAAAAATAGAGAGTTAGAAGAAGAAGGTTTAAAACCAGCCACAGGTGTTAGAGAATTAAAAGGTATTACTAAAGCAGCACTTGCAACAGAAAGTTTCTTATCTGCAGCTTCGTTCCAAGAGACTACTAAGGTATTGACAGAAAGTTCAATTTTAGGTAAGGTAGATTATCTTCAGGGTCTAAAAGAAAATGTAATAGTAGGACGACTTATACCAGCAGGAACAGGAATGAGAGAATTTAGAAGGACAGAAATATCAACAGATAAAAATGTCTCACAAGTTGCAACTAATAATGAGTTTTTATATGATGCAAGTAAACTCAATGAATATGAAAGTAGAGAGATGAATGATTTAAGTGGAGAAGATAATTCATATGATGATGTTGAAGAAAGTGAAGATTAATTTTTAGTCACTGCTTATAAAAAATAAGTATCTAAATATAAAAAAATGTTGTATAATATATATGACATTTTTTTATTTTGGTAAAAATGAATTTTAATATACAAGAAGAGTTAAAAAAACTTCCTCAAAAGCCTGGAGTTTATATAATGCACAAGGAAGATGATGAAGTTATATATGTTGGGAAGGCGAAAAATCTTAAGAATAGAGTTCGTCAATATTTTAGTAAAAGTTATAAAAGAACTACAAAAATTGAACA
>CAMJKC010000091.1 GCA_946406305.1 uncultured Lachnospiraceae bacterium | reverse complement strand
ATAACATAAATACTACACTTTTTATGTGATTTTCTAATATAATTATAATTTTTATAATAGAACTATGCCATATTTTTTTGCTTCATCTATCATATCATCTGGCCATATTGAGCAGTGAACTTCGCCTATATGCGCTTTTCTTAAGAAAAACATACAAATTCTACTTTGTCCAATTCCTCCACCTATAGTATACGGAATTTTTTTCTCAAATATTGCTTTGTGAAATGGTAAATCTTTTCTCTCTAAACAATTTGAAATAGTTAATTGCTTCAAGAGAGAATCTTCATCAACCCTTATTCCCATAGATGATAATTCAAGTCCTATATCAAGCAATGGATAATATACAATTATGTCTCCATTTAATTCCCAATCGTCATAGTCTGGAGCACGGTTATCGTGCTTTTCTCCATTTGAGAGATTTCCACCTATTTTCATTATGAAGACTGCTCCTTTTTCTTTTGCAATCTTTTTTTCTCTCTCTTTAGCAGTATCATTTGGATACATTTTTAAGAGTTCTTCTGATGTAATAAAAAATATTTCTTTTGGCAACATTTCCTCAATATAACTAAATTGTATTGCCATATACTTTTCTGTTTTCTTTAATGCTTCATAAATATGTTTTACTGTATCTTTTAGAGTTTCAATATTTCTATCTTTTTTCTCTATAATTTTTTCCCAATCCCATTGGTCAACATAATATGAATGTATATTATCTGTATCCTCATCTCTCCTTATTGCTATCATATCTGTATATAAACCATTTCCAGGCTTAAAGCCATATCTTCCAAGTGCATACCTCTTCCACTTTGCAAGAGAATGAACGACTTCAGCTTTTTTATTTTTTATTTCTTTTATATCAAAATCTACTGGTCTCTCTACTCCATTTAAATTGTCATTTAAGCCAGATGATGGTTCTACAAAAAGTGGAGCAGATACTCTTAGCAAATCTAATTCATATGCTAAAGATTGTTGAAAAAAATCTTTTACAATTTTTATTCCAACTTGAGTATCGTGAAGATTTAATTCTGGTTTATAATTATTAGGTATTATAAATTTACTCATACTGTGATTAATCCTCCTTTTTTTCTTTATAGTTTATTTTCATACTTTCTAAATAATATCTCTTATCTATATTTTTTCCAATAGAAAAACTTTTTCTGCACAAAGATCCATGTTCAACTATGTCATTAAAAAAATTATTCTTTTCAAATGTTTCATATATTATAGGTATGTTCCCTTCTATGCTACCAAGTTTCATACACTCTTCTGCACCATGTATATACTCAAGTTTTGTCTCTTTATGAGTTTTTAGGTATTTATCAAGCCTTGGTTGTAAATCTTGCAATGGTGGAGGATTTTTAATGTCTATATCTATTTCTTTAAAAAATTCAGATTTATTTACATTCATAATTAAACGATTTATTGGATAAAACGCAACCCCTTCATCATATATATTTACAAGTTCTACAAGCGCATATCTATTTTCAGGCTTTTTGTTATTTTCATAACAAATTTTTGCTGCTGCAAGTGAATGATTTCCGTCCCCTATTGCATATAACAAATTGTCAAGTGAATTTTCCTTTAGTATATTTAATTTGTCTGCTATAATTTGATAGTCACATTCGTCATTTATTTTATAGCCTTTTATATTGCCAGCACCAAACATCAAATCAAAATCATATAACGGTTTTTTGTCCTTACACATCTCATCCACACTGCTCATGAGAATATTTTCTTTATCATTTATTAGCATTAAAACATGTGGAATATCAAGTAATGCCCCTTCTCTTAATTGAATCCTAACTGGTAGCCTATCTTCAACTGTGCCTTCCGTAGGTCTAATCAAACTTTTTGCCTTTTTACTATAATCATATTGTTCTAAATCAATAGCCACAATGAGACCATGTCTAACTCCTACTGTTGTCTCTCTCTTTACATATATAAAGCACTCTCCAATTTCTACTAAATCTTTATTTGATACATAGTCTTTCATGCATTTATGTATTTCTTTTGTCTTTTTTATAGTGAGTGGCATATATGCTTCAGGCAAAAACATATTTAAAGTTGATACACTGTCACCTACATAAGATTTCACTTTCTCCCAATATCTTTTCTCAGCTGAAAATTGATCTGCTGCAATAACAGCATACTTTGACAAATCAACTTTATCATTTGGCATATAGATATTTGGGACTTTTATCCCTACTTCGTTTAAATTTTCAATATAACTCATTATTTTAGTATCCTCACAGTCATAACATCTGTAATTTTCTCTATTTCTAATTTTAAATCATTTGGTACTTCTACATCAAAATCAAGTATTGTATATGCAATATCTCCTCTTGCCTTATTTGCCAAATTCTCAATATTTAGTCCCTTGTTTGAAACTATATCTGTGATTTGCCCAAGCATTCCAACAGTATTTTTATGTAAAACAGTAATCCTATCTCCATTTGCTCTGTCAAAATTGATGTTTGGAAAATTAACTGAATTTACGATATTTCCATTTTCTAAATATTCTCTTATTTGCATTGATGCCATAAGGGCACAATTTTCATCTGCTTCAGGTGTCCCAGCTCCTAAATGTGGAGTTGAAAAAATATTTTCATTTCCAAGTTGCTCTTTAGTTGGAAAATCTGTAGCGAATGCTTTAATTTTCCCACTTTCTATACCTTTTAAAATAGCATCATTGTCAACTACTTGACCTCT
Organism: uncultured Lachnospiraceae bacterium; assembly: GCA_946406305.1. Lineage (GTDB taxonomy): Bacteria > Bacillota > Clostridia > Lachnospirales > Lachnospiraceae > UBA3633. The sequence continues at coordinate 4,232 of CAMJKC010000091.1, read as the reverse complement.
TGCATAGTTTACAATATAAACTCCTGTTTTCATCTTATCTATTGCATCTTGCCCTAAGAACTTTTCATTTTCTTTATTAAAAGGTATATGGATACTAATAAAATCACTTTCTTCATATAATTTATTTACATCAGATACAAAATTTACATATTGTTTTAATTCATTTACTTGATGATTTGTGAGATATGGGTCATATCCTATTACTTTCATACCTAAGTCAAAACATGCTTTTGCAACTCTCTTTCCAACAGCACCAACTCCAATGATACCTACAGTTTTTCCTAACAATTCAGGACCTCTATATACTTCTTTCCCTTTTTCAACTATTTTGCCTGGCTCTGCATCTTCAGCCTTTAAACTATTTACCCATTTTTCTGCTTTCAACACATTTCTTGCTATACATATCATTGCAGCAATAGTTAATTCTTTTACAGCATTTGCATTACCACCAGGAGTGTTAAACACAGCTATTCCATCTTTTGTACACTTCTCTACTGGTATAGTATTTACACCTGCACCAACTCTAACTATAGCTTTCAAATCTTTTGAAAATTTTTCATTATGAAGAACAGTAGAATGAACTATGATTGCATCATAATCTAAAAAATCATCACTTATTTCATATTTTTCATCAAAAGCTCTTCTTCCTGCCTCTGATATTTTGTTAAATGTTTTAATTTTATACATATTTACACCTTATTATCCCTTTCAAATTTATTCATAAATTCTTTTAATTTATTTACTCCTTCAAGTGGCATTGCATTGTATAGCGATGCCCTTAATCCACCTGCTGCCTTATGCCCTTTTAAATTTATCATGCCATTTTCTTTTGCTTCTTTTACAAACTTTATATCTAAATCTTCACTTGGAGTTAAAAATGTCACATTCATAGGTGACCTGTCATAAACATTTGCTGTGCCTTTATAAAATTTAGAATTGTCTATTAAATCATAAATAATTTTTGATTTCTCTTTTGCTATTTTATCTAAACTCTCTACTCCTCCTTGTTTTTTTACCCATTTTAACATAAGTCCAACTATATATACTGAAAACACTGGAGGGGTATTAAATATACTTTTGCCATCAGCTAAAATTTTATAACTACTCATAGAGGCAATCTTATCATTTTCTTTTATTAAGTCATTTTTTATAACTACAAAAGTCGCTCCTGCAGCCCCTAAATTTTTTTGTACTCCTCCATATATCATTCCAAACTTTTTGATATCATAATTTTTTGCTAAGATAATTGAACTCATGTCACCAATAAGTGGAACATCCCCTGTATCTGGAAGAGTATTATAACAAGTTCCAAAAGCAGTATTGTTCACACAAATATGCAAATATTTTGCATTTTGGTCAACCATATCTTTAGTTATTTTTGGTATATAACTAAAATTTTTATCTTCACTTGTAGCTATTACTTTTGCATTAGTGAATTTTTTTCCCTCATTATATGCCTTTGTAGAAAAATTACCAGTTTTGACATATAAAGTTAAATCATCACTCTCTGCAAGGTTTATAGGGAAAGTAGAAAACTGAGTATATCCACCACCTTGTAAAAATAAAACTTGATAGTCATCTCCAACTTTCAATAATTCTTTCATCAAACTATTAGCTTCATCATTTATCTCATAATAATCCTCAGTCCTATGATTCATCTCTAATACTGAGAAGCCTTTATTTTTATAATTCAATAAATCTCTCTTTACCTCTTCCAAAACTTCTATTGGCAAACAAGATGGTCCTGCCGAGTAGTTAAAAACTCTATCCATATTTTCCTCCTAAAAAAATAGAAGGCTAAATGCCTTCCAAAAATTATTAAAAAAACAATAAATTAAGGCATTAAAACAAATCAGTATATACTGATTTAGAATTATTTGTCGAATTTATCATTTTTTTACATAACCAAATATTCATAGTATAATATTATAATATTTATATGCTTTTGTCAATAACATTAAAAAATAATTATATCAAATTACACTCTTTATAATATGCCCTTTAGTCTTTTTTGCTAAATCTCTATTATGTGAAATTATATCATATATCTCTTTCCTATTCTCAACAGTAAAAAAATATATATAATTTTTAATGTTAATATTACTTAACTCTGTCCTTATATCAAGTGGAATAGTATTAAAAATCTTATTGTAACAAAATTTGCAATAACTTTTAAATATGACATTGTTATCATACCTATCTTTAATTATATCTATTTGATTTTTTCTACACCTGTCAAAGTTCTTATATATGCAATTTTTAGAAATCATCATTTTGATATAGCTATATACTATTATGCCATCATATTCAATTTCATTGATTTCATATTTATTTAATTCTATTGGTGCTATAAATTTTATATTTATACTTGTCCCTTTTACAAGTTTTTTATAAAATTCTTTTGAAGATTTATTATAAATATGCATATTATAGTTAAAATATAAATCTTTATTTGTCACATTGTTCAGTATCAAAAAAAACTGGTCTATATTATTTATCATAATTTTATCAAAACTATTTATTATTCCTATTAAGTCTTTTTCTGTAGATAAATTTTTATTATAATTAAAATCTTTATACCTTGTCACTTCTTCTAAATTTAAAACTGGTTTCTTGTTTTTTGCCTCTATATCTTTTTTTATATTTATTATTTCATCATCCAAAAAACTATCTCTGCAAATTATAACTTCATTTACTTCATCTACACTTAATACTGTTTCTAATTGTTCTCTATTTTCAACACTAACTGAAATCATTGTCCAACACTTCCCTTCTAAATTTATTTATATCACTTATAGGGATAAATACATTATCTTCCATATCTACATCAATACATTCAAACTCATAATCTGTATTACCAGTTTTTTTAAACTGTCTTATGACATCAGAAGCCTTTATTGGAGTTGTCTTTGCCTCTTCTGGTTTTATGCTTTTTGATTTTATTCTAATTACTCTATCTCCATTTAGTTTTTTTATTTCTGCTTCTACATATTCGTTTAATTTAATAACTATTTTACATTTTAAAATTATTTTTTTATTATTCTGTATATACTTATCTTTCACATTTTTTATTAATTCTTCATTTTTCTTTTTGTTATTTCTATCTACAACTTGAACCATTATATCTTTTTCTTCACTAAAATAATTGGTAAATCCACCCTTATCATAAAATTCTTTCAATTCACTTATACTATTATTTAAAATCTCTTTAGATAATGTTTTTCCATTTAATATATCGTCAATTATTTTTCTATATATTGAAACCACACCTGCCACATATGTAGCACTTCTCATCCTACCTTCTATTTTAAAACTATCTATTCCTATATCTATCAATTTTTTAATTTCATACACACTACACATGTCCTTCATTGATAAAATATACCCATCAACATTTTTATATTTATATTTTAATCTACAAGGACCTTTACACCTACCTCTATTCCCGCTATTTCCACCAAGAAATGATGACAAATAACAAAAACCAGAATAAGAATAACACATAGAACCATGTATAAAACATTCAAGTTTTTTATCAGTATTTTTTCTTATGTATTCTATTTCTTTTAGAGTTAATTCTCTTGCTAATATAAATTTATCAAATCCTAATGTTCCTAAGTTTTTAATTGATATATCTGTAGTTATATTCATCTGTGTTGATGCATGAAACTTAGCATTTTTATATTCATTCTTTAATACACTAAAAAGACCTATATCGCTCACTATAAATGCATCTGCACCAGCATTCATAAGTATTCCAGCATATTTTACTGCATCTTCCAATTCTCTATCTTTTATTAGAGAATTCAAAGTGATGTAAATTTTTTTTCCATATTTATGACATAATTTGATACTGTCAATTATTTTATCCTCTACGGCCGATTTAGCAAATGCCCGCATACCATACTTACTTCCTGTGTATATAGCATCTGCTCCAGCATTTATTGCAGCCCTTATACAATCAAAATCGCCTGCAGGGGATAATAATTCAACTTTTTTTTCATTTAATAACATATTTTTATTATAACATATACAAAAAAAATAAGCCATTATATGGCTTATTTTTTTAATGATGATAATTAATTGATGGTTTCTATAAACCAATCCACATTTAGTTTGCACTGTAAGTCATATGCTTCCCCAATTCCTGGAAATACTTTAGCTTGTGAAATATCGCGAGTTTCCTTATTATTTTCACTAAGATAAAATTTCCCACCAATATCAATTCTTGA
>CAMJKC010000090.1 GCA_946406305.1 uncultured Lachnospiraceae bacterium | reverse complement strand
CTTGACACTCCAGGCCATGAAGCATTCACAGCTATGAGAATGAGAGGAGCTCAGTCAACTGATATAGCAGTCTTAGTAGTTGCTGCAGATGATGGTGTTATGCCACAGACAATTGAGGCTATAAATCATGCAAAAGCTGCAAATGTTGAAATTGTCGTTGCAGTTAATAAAATTGATAAACCAGAAGCAAATGTAGATAAAGTTAAACAAGAATTGTCAGAATATGGATTAATCCCTGAAGATTGGGGTGGAAGTACAACTTTTTGTGAAGTATCTGCCAAAAAAAATATTGGAATATCTAATTTGATTGAAATGATATTGTTGACTTCTGATGTTATGGAATTAAAAGCAAATCCAAACAGAATGGCAAGAGGAATAGTTATTGAAGCTGAATTAGACAAAGGAAAAGGTCCTGTTGCAAGAGTTATTGTTCAAAAGGGTACTTTAAAAATTGGTGATTATGTTGCAATGGGAAAAAGTTATGGAAAAGTAAGAGCAATGATAGATTGCAATGGAAATAAACTTTCCGCTGCAGGGCCTTCAACACCTGTAGAGATTTTAGGATTAAATGATACTCCTATGTCTGGTGATATATTTATTGCATTCCAAAATGAAAAAGATGCAAAGAATTTTGCTATAACTTTCATATCTGAAAGCAAACAAAAATTAGTGGAAGACTCTAAAAAGAATATTACCCTTGATGCATTATTTGACCAAATCAAATCTGGAGAAGTAAAAGAACTTCCTATAATAATAAAATCAGATGTCGTAGGTTCAAGTGAAGCTTTAAAAGAGAGTCTTGAAAAATTATCAAATGATGAGGTTTCTGTAAAAGTAATACATGCTGGAGTAGGAAATATTAATGAATCTGATATTACTTTAGCAATAACTTCCCATGCAGTAGTTATCGGTTTCAATACAAAAATTGATCCACAGTCTAAGAGTTTAATAGATGATGCAAAAATTGATGTAAGATTATATAATGTTATATATAATGCAATTGAAGATGTTGAAAATGCAATAAAGGGAATGATAGCCCCAGTATATGAAGAAAAAGTTATTGGACATCTTACTGTAAGACAAGTATTTAAGTCTTCTTCAGTTGGAAATATAGCAGGTTGTATAGTGAATGATGGAGAAGTAACAAGAAATTCAAAAGTTAGATTATATCGAGGTGGAGATCTAAAATTTGAAGGTGAAATTTCATCACTTAAGCGATTTAAAGATGAAGTTAAGGAGGTAAAAACTGGTTTTGAATGTGGAATTGTTTTGGCCGATTATAATGACTTTTTAGCTGAAGATACTATTGAAGCTTATATTTTAGTTCAAAAACAGATTTGATATGAACAAGAAAAATAATTTTAAACTTGATAGAATAGATTCAGAAATTAAAAAAGCGTTGCAAGTTATTATTTTTGAAGATTTAAAAGATCCAAGAATAATTTCACAAGTTAATATTACTGAAGTTATCACTTCAAAAGATTTATCTTATTGTAAAATATATGTTCAATCTGAACAAGATAATAAAGAAGAATTGATTAAAATACTAAATAATTCAAAAGGATTTTTAAAGTCAAAGATTGCTAAGAACTTAGTATTAAGAAGAATTCCTGAATTACACTTTGAATATGATAATTCATTAGATAACTATAATAGAATTGAAGAATTATTAAAAAGCATTAAGTAATTTTTACAATATCTTCAATGTCGCAATCTAGTATTTTACAAAATATTTCAATAGTTAATAGTGATATGGCTTTGTTTTTTTTCATTCTAAACAAGATATTTGGAGATATTAAGTAAGTATTAACTAATTTGTATTGACTCATATTATTCTTTTTTAGTGTTTCAAAAAATGGATTATAATTTATCATAAATTAATTATAACATATAAAAAAGGAAAATTCCATAAATGACAACAAATATATTTATAATCTTTTTAGAATTTTTTTCAATTTTAATTATAATTTTTTTTCGCAATTTATATGAAATTTTTAATTTTAAAAGTAAAGAATTTTATTTAGAAAACAAATCATATAGTTTTTCATTTTGTTTTTTTTCAGATTTACATGAAAAAAAATATGGAAATAACAATTCACATTTAATAGATTACTTAAAAAAAACAAACATTGATAATTTAATCATTGCTGGTGATATGGTGAAATACTCAAAAAGGGATAAGAATAAAAAACCAAAATATGATAATACAATTGATTTTTTTAAAGAGATTAAACGAGTTACAGGTATAAAAAATATTTTTTATGGTTTAGGAAATCATGAATTAAATATAAAATATAATCAAAAAGAAGATTATAATAAAATAATGAATTCTTGTAATGAATTAAATGTACATATACTTGATGATAATTATTTTGAAATTGACAATAAGATAAGAGTTTATTCAATAAGTTTGTATAAAGGTTTTTATAAAAAAGAAATAGTGTTTAGAAATAAAAAAAATAAACTTACAAACGATATAATTAAAGAGCATATTGGTAATATAAAAAAAGAGTATTATAATATTATTATTTGTCACAATCCTGATTATAGTGAAGAATTAATAAATTATGGTTTTGATTTAGTTCTATCTGGACATCATCACGGTGGGCTTGTAAGATTTCCATTTATAGGTTCATTAATTTCACCAGAATTAGTTATTATGCCAAAATACTCAAGCGGATTATATAAATATAAAAATAAAAATATAATAGTTTCTAATGGGTTAGGAGAACATTCTATAAATTTTAGACTAAACAATATGCATACAATATATGAAGTACATATAGGAGACAAAATTGGAATCGATTAATTATAAGTTAGATGTATTTGAAGGACCTTTAGATTTACTTATACATTTAATAGAAAAAAATAAAATAGATATTTATGATATTCCTATTGTTATGATTACGGAACAATACTTAAATTATGTTGCAAATATGTCTTTTTATGATTTAGATTTAATGTCAAGTTTTTTGGTTATGGCAGCAACATTACTTGAAATTAAATCAAAAATGTTATTACCTCTTGTAAAGGATGAAAATGATAATGAAATAGACCCAAGAGAAGAATTAGTAAATAGACTTTTACAATATAAAAAATATAAGGATTTAGGAAAAGAATTGATGAAAATTGAGAAAAACGCTCCTATATATTTTTTTAAAGTAAAAACAATACCAAAAGAAATAGCAACATATATACCAGAAATTAATTATGATGAATTGTTTGAAGGTATAGATTTAAATAAAATTTTAAAGTTATTTGAAGAATTATTAAAAAGAAAAGAAAATAGCATAGATAAAATCAGAAGTTCTTTTGGAACAATAAAGAAGGAAAAACTTCCTTTAAAAGAAGCATTGTTGTCGTTATTAGAAAAATCAAGAGAATTTAGAACTTCACCATTTAAAAATTTATTTAAAAATAAATCATCTAAGTCAGAAGTAATTGTCACTTTTCTTGCATTACTTGAACTTATAAAAATGGGAAGGCTTATGATAGTTGAAAATAATAACAATATGGAAGTTGTAAATATTGAAAAAGATGAAAATGATATAGATTTAGAAAATTTGGAGGATGAATAATTGGATAGTATAGATTTTTTAAAAAAAGAACATATTGTTGAATCGCTTTTATTTATGATGGGTGAATCAGTTAGTGTAGAATCAATTTCATTGGCTATTGAACTAAATAGTGAAGAAACTATTAAATTTATGGATGAGATAGTAGAAAAATATAAAAATGAATATGTTGATAGAGGCTTTAAGATAATTAGAATAAATAAAAAATATCAAATGGTGACAAATGAAATATATTATGAACAATTAATAAAAGTTGTTTCAAAACCACAAAAGCCAGTTTTAACAGATTCAATTTTAGAAACATTGTCAATAATTGCTTATAAGCAACCAATAACAAAACCAGAAATTGAAGATATAAGAGGTGTTAAGTCTGATTTTGTTTGTAATAGGTTAATTGAATATGGTTTGATAGAAGAAAAAGGTAGGTTAGAAGCTCCAGGTAGACCAATATTGTTGGGAACCACAGATGAGTTTTTATATAGATTTGGAATTGAGGATATAAATCAGTTACCGTCTTTAGATGAAGAGCATTTGAATAAGATTGAAAAAGAAGTAGAACAAGAATTAAGTAACACTTTAGGTGAAACAGTTATAATTGATAAAGAAAATAAAAATGATAGTTTTGAAAAAGAATTAGATGAAGATAAGACTAATTTTATTGATATTGATGAAGAAAATGATGATTATGATTTTGATAGGTAAGATGAGTTATGAATAATTTTGTTGCAAGTTTTTATAAAATTAGTTTTGAGAATTTTAAAAATTTTTTATTAAATATAAAAAAATTTGACATTGACGAAATAGAGAATATATATGATGATATTATTATTCCTAAAAGAGCTACAAGATTTTCTGCAGGTTATGATTTTTTTTCACTATTTGATTTTGAATTAATGCCAAATGAAACTATTTTAATACCTACTGGAATAAGATGCAAAATGAATAATGATGTTGTACTATTATTATTTCCAAGATCATCTTTAGGTTTTAAATATAAATTGCAGTTAGATAATACCATAGGTGTTATTGACTCTGATTACTATGACAGTGACAATGAAGGTCATATTATTTTAAAACTTACAAACAATTCGAATAATAAACTTTCAATAAAATCTAAAGATGCAATTTGTCAAGGTATTTTTTTAAATTACTTATTAGCTAATGAAGATGAAGTTAAAAATATTAGAAATGGAGGAATTGGAAGTACAAATGAAAAAAAATAGTATTAAAATAATTTCAATTTGTATAGTTTTTTTATTATTTACTGCATGTGCAAAAAATAATAAAATTTTAGAATATAGAAGAGAAGGAATAAATGCAATAAGGAATAATAATTATAGTGATGCATTAAATTATTTTAATATAGCAATAAAAACTGGAAATGGTCAAGTAGGTGAATTACAATATGATTTGTTATTATATAAAGCTGAATGTTTATTTATGTTAGGAAAATATGAAGAATGTAGAAATGTTTATAGTATATTGGTAGATGTCAATCCTAATAATAAACAATTTAAAGAATTATACGGACTTTTAGATGACATTTCAAAACTAACTGAATTGAAAAATGCATTAAATAATGATGATACTGAATTATCTGCAGAATTGATAAATCAAATTAAAAACTCAGGGATAGAGCATGATAAATCTGTATTATTTAACCAAGCGGTTTTATATGAAAAGCAAGGTAATTGGAGAGATGCATTAAACACATTTAACTATTACATCAAGTTATACCCTAATGATCAATTAGCTTTGCAAGAAATTAATTTTATAACGGTGCAATTAAAATGAATATAAGAGAAAAAAGTGAAAATATTGAAAAAATGATTTTGTCTAAATATGCTACTCTTTCAGTAAATTCAAAAGGCAGAATGAAAAAAGAAGAGGAGTGTAGTATTAGAACTTGCTTTTCAAGGGACAGAGATAGAATTATTCATTCAAAATCATTTAGACGACTGAAAAGAAAGACACAAGTATTTTTAATACCTGAAGGAGATCATTATAGGACGAGACTAACTCACACACTTGAGGTAAGTCAAATTGCTCGTTCTATATCTAAAGCATTAAATTTAAATGAAGACCTTACAGAGGCTATTGCACTTGGGCATGATTTAGGTCATACCCCATTTGGGCATACAGGAGAAAAAGTTTTAAATAAAATTTTAAAAAATGGTTTTGAACACTGTAAACAGAGTCTTAGAATTGTTGACAGGTTGGAAAAAAATGGGAAAGGGCTTAATTTAACTTTTGAAGTAAGAGATGGGATATTAAATCATAGAACTTCTGGCAAGCCTATGACTCTTGAAGGAGAAGTTGTAAGAATATCGGATAAAATTGCATACTTAAATCACGATGTTGATGATGCTATCTTAGCAAATGTTATTACTAATGATGATATTCCAAAAGATATTTTAAAAACTTTAGGGATATCAATAAATGAACGAATTAACACTCTTATAAGTGATATAGTTGAAAACTCTTTTGATAAACCACACATTGAACAATCTGAAAATATAAAGGAAGCAATGAAAGATTTAAGAATGTGGCTATTTAATAATTTATATGTTAATAGTGTAGCGAAAAAAGAAGAAAGTAAAGCTGAGAAACTAATTGAAATGCTATATGATTATTATTATAACAATGTAGAACTTCTCCCAAATGAATTTGAAATGTTGATAAAAGATGGTGAAGATATAGATATAGTAGTCGCAGATTATATTGCTGGAATGACAGATGATTTTGCAATAAATAAATTCAATGAAATTTTTATTCCAAAAGGTTGGAAGTATTGATGAAATATAGTGATGCAAAATTTGAAATAAAAAATAGAATAAATATTGTAGATTTTATTAGCAATTATGTATCATTAAAAAAAACTGGAAGTAATTATGTCGGGCTATGTCCTTTTCATAATGAGAAAACCCCTTCTTTTTCTGTTTCTGAAAATAGACAAATGTATAAATGTTTTGGTTGTGGAGAATCTGGAGATGTTTATAGTTTTTTAATGAAAATAGAACATTTATCTTTTTTTGAAGCTATACAAAAGCTTGCAGATGATGTAGGGATAGAAATTGAAAATGAATATAATGGAAATGAGGCGGACCATGATAGAAAAAAATTATATAATTTATATAAAGATGTAGCAAATAAATATTTTAAGATTCTATTTACAGATGATGGAAAAATAGGATTAGAATATTTAAAAAATAGAAAATTGACATTTGAGACAATAAAAAAATTTGGTCTTGGCTATTCACCAGATAATATAAAAGAATTGTATGAGTATTTAAAAAAATTAAATTATGATGATAATATAAAAGATAAATCAAAAATCTTTTTTATTTCACAGAATAAATTCATTGATAAATTTAG
>CAMJKC010000089.1 GCA_946406305.1 uncultured Lachnospiraceae bacterium | reverse complement strand
CAAGTATCATTTTCTTTGGCAAATTCAAAAGTTAAATACTCATTTTGCAAATTATTCATTCCTACATAAATATCTATCCCTGATGAAGATTTGTAGTGATGAATTTTTATTTTTGCCTTCTTATTATATTTTATTTGTCTTTTATTCTTATCATCATTGGTGTTTATAAAATATTTATCAATCTCTTCTTTTATAAAATTCAAATCTTCTACTTTATTTGTATATGATAAATTTTCTTTTATATTTATAGCATGTGTTAAAAGCTTTTCATTTTTCTTAAGAAGTTCATTTGCTATTTCTACTTTATTCTTAAATTTATTATACTTATTAAAATACTTTTCAGCATTCTTTGAAATTGTCAAGTTTAAATCCAATTCAATTCTTACTTCTTCCCCATTATAAAAATTTATACACTTTAAAATATTATCTTCAATTTTTGTTTCATCATACCCATAAGTATTTATAAGTTCACCGTATATTTTATATTTATCATAATCTTTTGAAAACTCAATATCATTTTCATTTAATTCTATTTTTTTATTTATTTTTTTTATTATATTATCTATACTTTTCAATAGATTATTTTTTAAATTATTTTGAAAACTAATATTATTTTTTTCTTCATAAAACTTTATAAGCATTTCCGTAATAGTATTACATTTCTCTTTTATACTATATATTGAAAGTGGCATTATATGAAAATCATAAGGTTTGTCGTTTTCATAGAAAATATATGGTGTAACATTACCATCATTTATAGTTTTTATATTATCAAGCAGCATCTCAAAAAATACCTTTAAATTCTTTTCATTACATTCTAAATATTTATTCCCATCTTTCTCAATGTCACTCTCACATAAAAACAAAATATGCATCAAAAAAATTTTAGACATCCCATAAAAACTATTTACCATTTTTTTTATAAATATTTCATCTAAAATTTCTAAATTAAAATTTTTTACTATGCTATAGAAATCTTCAAATGCTATATTATATATTTCATTTTTCTTTATTAAACTATCTGTATTATATGTTTTTTTTGGCTCTAATACCCTAATAGTAGTTTCACTTTGGCACACCTTATTCAATACATCAATTATGACATATTCTTCATCACAAAGTAAAATATTGCTATACCTTCCCATCAATTCGCATATCAAGTGATATATAGCAACATTTCCTTTGTCATTTATATTTCTTACTTCAAATTCAACTATCCTCTCAAGTGACTCAACAGCATTTAATTTACCACTTATGCCTTTTGAAACACCACTAATTTGCTTTATATTAATTATAGTTCCGCCGCTTAAATACTTTCTCAACAACATACAAAAAGATTTTTTATTCTCTAAACTTGATTTTTTTTCTTTTCTATATGTAATATTCGGAAAATCAGGATTTATTGAAATACAAATAAAATGCTCTAAATTATCTTTTTTTATACACAACTCAATATTCTTATTGTCATCTTGATTTATTTTTTTTATATGTTCATATAAAAAATTCTTTTTCAAGATATCAACTGTTGCTTTTATTATTAAACCATCATATGCCATAATCTATCCGTATTCTTCATTATTTTTTTTGCAAAAATATACCATCGACATTTGCCATAACTTCTACTACATCTCCTTCTTTTATATTATTAGAAACTATTTCTTTTGCAATTAAATTTTCCACTGTTTTTTGTATATATCTCTTCATTGGTCTTGCACCAAAACTTGGATTATAGCCATTGTCTTCTACATACATTTTTGCATTTTCAGACAATATAACATTAATTCGTTTGTCTTTTAGTCTATCATTTATATCTTTTATTGTAAGTTCAATTATATTTCCAACCACCTCTTTAGATAAAGGCTTGAATAAAATAATTTCATCAAGTCTATTTAAAAATTCTGGCCTAAAATTATTTTTTAATAATTCATTTACATTTGATTCTACACCTTCTTTAAAGTTACCATTTTCATCTATCCCATCAAGAATGATATCTGCACCAATATTAGATGTCAAAATAATAATTGTATTCTTAAAATCTACAGTTCTACCTTGTGAGTCTGTAATTCTACCATCGTCAAGTATTTGAAGCATTATATTAAATACATCTTTATGTGCCTTTTCTACTTCATCAAATAAAATTACACTGTATGGCTTTCTCCTAACTGCTTCTGTAAGTTGCCCACCTTCATCATACCCTACATACCCAGGAGGAGCCCCAATGAGCCTTGACACAGAATGTTTTTCCATATATTCTGACATATCTATTCTTACCATCATATTTTCATCATCAAATAAATTGTAGGCAAGTGTTTTTGCTAACTCTGTCTTACCAACTCCTGTTGGACCTAAAAACAAAAATGAACCTATAGGCTTGTTAGGGTCTTTTATTCCTGCTTTACCTCTAATGATACTGTCTGATACTTTATCTACTGCATCATCTTGCCCTATGACTCTCTCTTTTATTCTTTTTGCAAGTGATAATATTTTTTCTCTCTCACTGCTATTCAATTTTGTCACAGGTATTCCTGTCCATTTACTTACAATTTTTGCTATTTGCTCTTCTGTTACTTTGTCCTCAACGAGAGTCAATTTCTTACTCTCTAACTCTTTTTCATTTAACTCCTTTATCAAGTTTGGTAACTCTTGATATTTATATTTTGCTGCCTCCTCGTAGTTAGATGAGTTTTCAGCTTTTTCAATAAGCGATTTTGTTTTATCTATTTTTGCTCTTATGTCTTTAAGCTCTGTAACTTTTTCTTTTTCTTCATTCCATTTTAAACTTTGACTATTATATTGTTCTTTCAAATTAGCAAGTTCTTTTTGTAATTCTTCTAATCTATTTTTTGAATTTATATCTTCTTCTTTTTTTAATGCCAATTCTTCAATTTCAAGTTGCATTATTTTTCTCTTTATATCATCAAGTTCTGGTGGCATACTGTCAAGTTCTGTTTTTATCATGGCACAGGCTTCATCGACCAAATCAATTGCTTTATCTGGCAAGAACCTATCCGTGATATACCTATTTGACAAATTTGCTGCTGCAACTAATGCATTATCAGTTATCTTAACACCATGAAAATTCTCATACCTCTCTTTAATTCCACGAAGTATAGATATAGTGTCTTCCACTGTTGGTTCTTCAACTAACACTGGTTGAAATCTTCTTTCTAAAGCTTTATCTTTTTCAATATATTGTCTATATTCATTTAAAGTCGTAGCCCCTATACAATGCAATTCCCCTCTCGCAAGCATAGGTTTTAACATATTCCCTGCATCCATTGAACCTTCAGTTTTACCAGCACCAACTATAGTATGTATCTCATCAATGAAAAGTATGATGTCCCCATCTGACTTTTTTACATCTTCAAGAACTGCTTTTAATCTCTCTTCAAATTCACCTCTATATTTTGCACCAGCTATAAGTGATGACATATCAAGTGCAAATATTTTTTTATTTTTAAGAGCAAAAGGCACATCACCTTTTACTATTCTCTGTGCTAACCCTTCTATTACTGCTGTTTTTCCTACACCAGGTTCTCCTATTAAACATGGATTATTTTTTGATTTTCTACTCAATATCCTTATAGTGTTTCTTATTTCTTGGTCCCTTCCTATAACAGGGTCAAGCTTTCTCTCTCTTGCTCTTTCAACTAAATCATATCCATATTTATTTAAAGTATCATATGTCGCTTCTGGCTCATCACTATTTACAGAAGTATTACCACGAATTTCTGCAAGAACTTGCAAAAAATTCTCCTTTGTTAAGCCATATTTCTTAAATAACTCTTTTATCGTTTTATCACCATAATCAAAAAGACCTATACAAATATGCTCAACCGAAACATAACTGTCTCCCATATTTTTTGCAATATCGCCAACATTTATCATAAGTTTATTCAAATCATTTGAATACATTACAGATACATCCCCTTGAATTTTTGGCAACGCATCTATGTATTTTTTTATATCAGAAGTAAAATCATTATAATTTATGTTCATCTTCTTTAACAATTTAGCAATAAGGCTCTCATCAACATTAAGTAAACTATACAATAAATGTATTTCGCAAATTTGTGGATTTCCGTTATTTATAGCCAATTTTTGCATTTCTTCAATAACTTTTATACTATTTTTCGTAAATTTATCGATTTCCATATTAACCTCCTTATTTTTTAGAATTATATCATAAATTGTTAGCACTGTCAAGCATTGAGTGCTAATTTTCTCCATACAATATAAAACTCTTTCTATTAGGAAATCTATTTTTACAAAAAAAATTAGACCATTAGATAACTAATTGGTCTAAAATATAATTTAAAGTCTATTTCTATTTATTCTTTAGGTTTCAATATTATCTCATTTTGCTTTATATATCCAAATTCATCCCGAGCTATTTTTTCAATATTATTATTAGAATTGATAGTATTTTTCCTATCTTTTAATTCCTCTGTTTTTTGATTTTCTATATTTATATCGTTGTTTAATATATCTATATGCTCTTCTTTAATTTTTATTTGATAATCTATACTATCCTTATAATCCTTAAATTTATATATCAAAACAGATAAAACAACGATAGCAATTAAACAAATTATTCTAAATAATATTCTTTTTAATTTCTTATTTTTTCTTATTTCTTGATTCATAAGGAATATCCATCACTAAATGAGTTATATTTTTATCTCCATATGTTATACATATACTGTCACCAACTTTTATATCGTAATGAGCCTTTACTAATTTATCATTTACTTTGACCTTTTGATTATCACAAAGCTCATTGGCTACAGTTCTTCTTTTTATTACTCTTGACAATTTTAAATACTTATCAAGCCTCATTAATTCAACATTTCTTTGAAAGACTTACCTGGTTTAAATTTTGGACTTTTACTTGCTGCTATTTTTATAGTCTCTCCAGTAGCTGGATTTCTTCCCTCTCTTTCTTTTCTTACAGATACATCAAAAGTTCCAAACCCTGCGATAGCTACTTTTTCACCTTTTTTCAAACTTTTTTGAATAGTATCAATCATTGTGCTTATAGTAAGATCAGTGTCTTTTTTAGACAAACCTGTAACTTCTACTATATTTTCAATTAATTCTGCTTTGTTCATTGATTTTTCCTCCTAAATATTATACATATATTTTATACAAAATTGCTAAAAAGTCAAGTAAAATGAGCAAAAAAGTAGTAAAAAAAGCCTAAAAATCAATAAAAATACTGAAAAACACAAAATAAAACATATAATAAAAGTAATATAATTCCCTGAAATTTATATGTCCTATTTTTTATGATAATAGGCAATATAATTATAATCATCATTAAAAAAGACAAAGGAATATCAACAATTATACTTGAATTTATCCCCATCAAAACCTTATCTTTTGGCACATCAAAAGGTCTAATCAAAATAGCTACAGCACTCACAAATATTAAATTTAATAAATTTGCTCCCATTATATTACCTACAGACATAGATGGGTGTCCTTTTTTTAAAGCTGTAAGCGATGTTATCAACTCTGGCAAAGAAGTCCCAAGTGCTATCACTGTAATACCTATAACAGCTTCTGATATTCCTAAATTTCTTGCTATTATCGTTCCATTATCTACAAGTAATCTTGAACCAAGCCCTAAAAACAATGCTGAAATAATCAAAACTAAAATGTTCTTTGAAATAGAAATGTCTTTATTTTCAAAATTTTTATTTTCTTCTTTTTTACTATATATCATATATGACATATAAATCACATATATAAATAATAATATCATTCCATCTTTTTGCTCAAATCTTTTTTCAAAAATTGCTATCATAAAATAATAAAAAAATGCAATTAAATAAAAAATTACAATATTTTTTATATTTTCTCTTTTTATGAAAACAGTTGAAAAAGACAAAGTAAGTCCAAGAATTAACCCTGAATTACATATTATAGAGCCTATAGCATTCCCATAAGCCATATTGCTATACCCTAAAAAGGCACTCGTTGCAGAAACTATAGTTTCTGGCAATGTAGTCCCTATTGACACGATAGTAGCTCCTATTACTAAATCTGACACATGAAAATATTTTGCTATATTTATACTGCTATCAACAAAAAAATCTCCAGCTTTTACTATAAATACTAATCCTAATAAAAATAAAACATATATCATAATTAAATCTCCTCTTCAAATTCTTTCAATATACTTTCCGTTCTACTTAATCCAAATCTCACAGCTCCTGCATTGTATAAATCAATAACATCTGACATTTTGCTTATCCCACCAGCCGCTTTTATTTTTGCCATGTCTTTCACAACTTCTTTCATCTCTCTTACTTCACTAACTATAGCACCTGTTTTCGCAAAGCCTGTAGAAGTTTTTACAAAATCAACTTTTGCTTTTACACAAATTTCACATACAACTTTCCTCTCTTCAGAAGTTAAATATGCATTTTCAATAATCACCTTAAGTAATTTATCTGTGGCATCTTTTATCTTTTTTATCTCATCGTATACATAATCATATTTTTTATCTTTAAGTGCTGCAACATTTATTACCATATCTATTTCATCAGCTCCATCTTCTGCTGCGGATTTTGCTTCATACACTTTTACTTTTGTAGTATTTTGCCCAAGCGGAAAGCCTATAACTGTGCAGACCTTGACATCTGTTTCTTTTAACATCTCTTTAGCAAGCTTAACATAATAAGGATTTATACATACTGATGCACATTTATTTTCTTTTGCAAACTGTATAACTTTTTTTACATCTTCTTCCATTGCATCTGCCTTTAAAATTGTGTGGTCAACCATACTTAAAAATTCTTCTTTATTCATATCACCCTCCTATTTTACATAATTTTCAAATTGACAACTATTATTTTTTTTTTTATAATTTCTATATTGCTTATATAGCACAGTTGGTAGTGCAGCTCATTCGTAATGAGCAGGTCGTGGGTTCGAGTCCCACTGTAAGCTTTTTTATAATAGGGCTCGCAGTGCTCGCCCCTACAACTTATTTCTTAAGGCTTGCCACCGCAACTACTTTCCAACTTGGCTCGCAGTGCTCGCCCCTACAACTTATTTCTTAAGGCTTGCCA
>CAMJKC010000088.1 GCA_946406305.1 uncultured Lachnospiraceae bacterium | reverse complement strand
GACCGCTTCTGCGACCTGGCTTTCTGCTGTTGTCAGTTTTTCAAGGATATCTGCACTGTTTCTTGCTTTATTCATAAGAGGGACAAGATTATCATTTATGTAATTTGCTTTTTTCTCAAGTGATTCTATTTCATCACATTTTTCTAATTGTTCATTTAAATTATCAGTATAAGTTTTTAGATTTTGTATATTAAAGTTAATTTCTTTTAATAAGTTTAATTCTGTAGTAGTATCTATTCTATTTGAAACTAATGTCAAAGAGTTTATTGTGTCTGATAATTTTTTTTCATATTTTATACAAGATGGAAGAATTTGCTTTTTTATTATATTTATTGTAGCTTTTAATTCAATAGTTGTGGCTTTTATGTAAGTTTCATATTCTACACTAATTCTACTTTTTAATTCAGTATGTGACATTACACCCATTGAAGTAAATAACTCATTAGCCTTTTTTGTATCCAATACCTTAATGGCAGATACCATATCTTTTATAATAGGCAGTTTTCTATTTTTTGCTTCTTTTATCCATTCTTCTGAATATCCATTTCCGTTAAACACTATTCTTTTGTGCTCGTTATATATTTTTTTAATATAATTTATCATTTCTTTATTTAAATCTTTTTTGCTTGTGGTCTTAATGTTTTTAAAGTATTCATTAGCTTCCTTAAAGGATTTTGCAACTATAGTATTGATAACTGTAACAGGCATAGCACAAGAGTCACTACTTCCTACCATTCTAAATTCAAATTTGTTTCCAGTAAATGCAAAAGGAGAAGTTCTATTTCTATCTGTCACATCTTTATATAAATCAGGAACAGCATTTATACCAGTTGTGATAAGAGTTTTTTTGCTAATGGCAGAATTTTTGTTTTCAATATTTTCAAAAATATTAGTTAAATGCTCTCCTAAGAAAACAGAAATAATTGTAGGAGGTGCTTCATTTCCTCCGAGTCGTCTGTCGTTACCTACATTTGAAGCGCTGCTCCTTAATATATCAGCATTTTCATCTACAGCTTTTAGTATTAATGCCACAAGTAGTAGAAATTGAAGATTTTCTTGTGGGTTGTCACCAGGTGATAGTAAATTTTCATTTTTATCAGTTACTATTGACCAGTTTACATGCTTTCCTGAACCATTCAATTTATCAAAAGGTTTCTCATGTAATAAACACACAAGATTGTGGTCATTTGCTACAGATTTTAAAATATCCATAACCAATTGATTGTGGTCACAAGAGATATTTGCTTCATCATAAATTACTGTTAATTCATATTGTTGAGGGACTACTTCGTTATGATAAGTCTTTGCTGGGACACCAAGTTCCCAAAGTTTTTTGTTTACATTATTCATGAATGTAGAAAACTTTTTTGTTATTGTTCCATAATAATGGTCATCCATCTCTTGACCTTTTGGTGGAAGACTTCCGAAAAGAGTGCGACCAGTATAAATTAAATCTTTCCTTTTTAAATACTTTTCTCTATCTATCAAAAAATATTCTTGTTCAGGTCCTAACATAGTGATTACCTTATTCACTTTTTTACCAAATAAACTCAACAATTTAATGGTTTCATTATTGATAGTATCTATAGACCTTAAAAGGAGAGTTTTTTTGTCAAGTGCTTCTCCTGTATATGAATAAAAAGCAGTAGGTATATATAATGTAGTTGTATCGTTTTCCTTTTTTATAAATGCAGGACTTGAAGTGTCCCAAACAGTATATCCCCTTGCTTCAAATGTCGCTCTTAAACCACCAGATGGAAAAGAAGAAGCATCTGATTCTCCTTTAATCAATTCTCTACCTGATAACTTAAGTATTAAATTATTTTTATCGTCAAAAGATATAAAACATTCTCTTTTTTCGGCTGTGGCATTTGTTAGAGGTTGGAACCAATGAGTATAGTGTGTGGCACCATTTTCTATTGCCCATTTACACATTGCAAATGAAATAGCCTTTGCAATATTATGTGGCAAATCTTTACCTTCACTTGTTGCTTTTTTAAATGAATTATATATTTCTTTTGACAAATATTTTCTCATCACTTTATCATCAAAAACATATTTTCCATATATCTTTTTTATATCTTCCATAGTATTTGTATATTGTAAAATATACTTCCTCCTTGTATGAAATTATTTTTTTTCTTCTATGTATTCGTCTTGGTCATATAACTTTCCAATAAGCTTTTCAGTGTATAGCACACCGTTTAAATGATCAACCTCATGGCATATTGCTCTTGCAAAAAAACCTTCTGCTGTGAGTGTAAAATCTTCCATATTTATATTTTTTGCTGTAACAGTAATTTTATTAGGTCTTTCAACTTCACCTTTTTTACCTTCCACAGAGAGACACCCTTCAAAGTCTATATTTGTATCATCGCTTTTTTCAATTATAGTAGGATTTATAAATAAATATGTTTCTCCATCTTCAGTAGGTTTTACTAATATTATATTTTTTAATACTCCTACTTGAACTGCAGCAATTCCACATCCGTTATGTGTATTCATAGTTTCTTCCATATCAGCAATTAATGTTTTAATTCTATCATTTATTTCAACAACAGGTTTTGACTTTTTTTTTAAAATGTCATCTCCAGTTTGTCTTATTTGTCTTATTGACATAAAACACCTCTATATATAAACTTTTTTATATTATACCATAAAAAAATATATATTTCTTTATTTTTTTTACTATTAACATTTCACCATAAAATTGAATAGAGTAAAGTATTTATAGGTTTTATAGAATTAATTTTGAAATAAATAGAATCAAAAGTATTGACTAATATACGGATTTATACTTATAATAAAACTATTTATACTAAATGGTATAATGATATTGGAGAATTGTTTGAATAAAAAAAATGCACTATTATGTCATGAAAATACATTAAAATATATTAATGAAAAAATGAGAGCAATTACGATTACAGTAGAAGATGAAAAAAGTTTAATGATAAAATTGACAGTATTAAGTGCATAGAATATATGTAAAATGTAAAAAAAAAGAACTTGAGGTTATAAGAAAATTATTATTAAATAAAAAGAGGTGAGAGAATGTTAAATATTTATTTTGGTAATATGGAAGAAGCAATATATGATCCTTCTATGTATTTTAGAAATCAGTATGAAGAAAAGTGGATAATAGATGAAATATCTAAAAAAATTATAAAAGAAATTGATAATTCAAAAGTGATAGATAAAAAAGTAATTGAGAGTCCAGTTTTAGGGAGCATAACTCCAAATGATTTATCAGGTGGAGCAAAAACTCTAATACTTATTGCACACGACAAAAAGAATATATTTAATGCAACTACTTGCGGTGAAAATTGTGCAAGTTTATTGTTAGAATTAGCAAAAAAAAGAGAAGTAAATATAAATTTAAGATATATAATGGATTTTGGTGAAGGTGAGTTTAAAATAAAGATTAAAAACAGTGGAAAAATAGTAAAAAATATGAATGAACTTTTAGCTGAAGCAACCAAGTTCATATAGGAGGTGTACTTTGAAAGGTGAAGTTAAAATAAATATTCATAATAATAAAGTTATTTATGAATTTACTTTAAAGAGAAATATTACAATAGTTCGTGGTAAAAGCGGAACAGGTAAAACGACCTTGTATAGATTGGTTTCTGATTATATGAAGGATAATAAAGGCAGTGGAGTAAAAATAACAATGAGCAGTGGGGAATCTTGTATAGCTCTTAGTGATACAGATTGGGAGAATCAAATCAAAAAAATAAAAAATTCAGTGGTGTTTATTGATGAAGGTTTTAATGGTTTTAAAAATGGTAAAAGTATAAATGATTTCATACGAAGAATAAAAAAGACTGATAATTATTATGTTGTATTTAGTAGAGAAAGCTTTGAGGAAATTCCATCAAGTGTAGAAGAAATATATGAAATTGAAACAAGTAAAAGCAAACATACATTTAAAAAATTTTATGAATTAAATAAAAGCCATAGGCTTAATGTAAATATTAGTAAAAAAGACAATTTTATATTACTGATAACAGAAGATTCAAAATCTGGAAAACAATTTTTTAAGGAATATTACAAAAGGACAGACATGAAAGTTGATTCGGCAAATGGAAACTCAAATATTATAAGTAAGATAAATGAGAATATAAATAAAGAATTGATGATTGTAGCAGATGGTGCAGCATTCTCCCCATATATTGATAATGTATATAAGATTTGTAAGCATAATAAGAATGTAAATATATGTTTACCTGAATCATTTGAGTGGATGATTTTAAAATCTGGAATTTTAAAGGTAAAGCAAATAGATGAAACTTTAAATAATTCTTCAGAAATAATTGATATAACAAAATATTTTAGTTGGGAAAAGTTTTTTACATACTTTTTAGAAGATATAACAAAAGATAAAAAACTATTAAAATATGAAAAAAAGAAGATATCAGCCTATTATCTAAATGAAAAAAATATGAAAAAAATAGCAGCAGTCATAGGACTATAGATACATATTAAAACAAATGAACTTGTAGTGAATCATTAATAGTTTAATAATAAAGTTGAAATATGGATAAAAACGTATTGAAAAGATTTGCAATTGAATCAAGAAAGTCTCTTCACTAGAAGGTGGCACTTATGTATGCTTTATATCACTTTAAATTATACTAGATCAAAAGCAGTAAATGAAGTAATTAAGAACAAGAAAGGTATAATCGATGAAGCTAAAAAAATACTTGATAAACTTGACAATGTAGATAAACTAAAAAGGAAACTTACTAAAAAAGAAGAAAAGATGTAGGAAATAAGCATACAGGTAGATAAGTTGTTAAATAGTAATGCAAACAGGTCACAAGACCAAGTGAAGTTTAATGCAGAATATAAAAAACTGGAGCTCACGCACACGAAGGTTAAAACTGAAGCAGAGGCACTTGAGAAAAACATAGAATACAAAAACACACGAAAGAATAAACTCACGTGTGTCATAAAAGTCTATAAACTTAAGTATTATTATTACTGAGTTCTCAGATGACTTATGGAATGGACTGCTTGATAAATGCTTAGTGTTTCATGACCACATAGAGTTCAGGTGGAAATGCATACAAAATACTTAGTAAAATTCGTTGATAAAATGAGAGATTTAAAGTATAATATAGGTGGAAAGGTAATGAGTGACAAAGGTTTTGTTTTTATAAACCAAGAAAGGAGTCTTTAATGGATAAAGTATTAGAAAAAGACATAGAAACTAAAGAAGAAGTCAAATTGATTTTAGAAAGATTAGAAGAAGTTAAAAATGGTAAAGTTAAAACCATAGATGATTCTGTTAAAGATTTTATTAACGAAAGAGAAGTATGGAAAACTTTAGCATAAATATAACTGAAGGTTGCAATAAAGACATTAAAAATATTGCGGAATATATATCAACAGTATTTTTAGATGATGATTTAGCAAATAAAGTTGTATTAGAATTATTTGTAGATATTAAGAAACTTTCATATATTGCACCTATGTTTAGTCTTTGTGATAATGAGCAACTTAAGACTAAAGGTATACGGAAGTATAGAGTAAAGAAATACATTATATATTATGTAATAGATGAAGTTTCTAATGTAGTTAATGTGTTACGAGTAAGACACACATTGCAAGATGAAAATAAATTTTTTAATAATTAAAATTGAAAGGATAATAAGAAGGAGTTCCTACCTATTGAATAGAGAGAATGTCTTTTAACTAAAGCTCTAAACAAATCGAGAATATTGACAGTGAGTATTGATTTCATATAATTTTGAATAGCATTATAAGTAAAGATGAATGCAATCAGTTTATATAATTTGTAAATAGCTTACTAGTGTAATATTAAAATAATTAATAGGGGGGCTTTATGGCAAAGTGCAGTAGATGTGGATGTGATTATGACAAGGATGATGTGTTTTTGACACATGCAGATGTATCTCGTATTCCAGTAGATATGTGTCAAGATTGTTTGGATGATGCTTATAGTTCAGGTGAAACAGGTATATTTTATGATACTTGTGAACACTGCGGTAAATCATTTGATGTTTTTGAAGAAAAAAGTGAGTATGATTCATGGTTAAGTGATGGTGCATATAAACGCTCTTTCGATGATTTTGATGAGATACTGTGTTCTGATTGTGCAATAGTTGAAATGGAAAGACTTAATCAAGATGATGAATCTGATGAAGATATACCTGCAGGATGTAGTGCTTGTGGAGGACCATATCCAAGTTGCAAATCAAGCTGTCCAATGTTTGACGATTAATAGAAAAATCGTAAATCTATGGTTGCAGTAAAATGCAACCATTTTTATTGCATAAAATTCGTAGTATATACTATACCCCATATAATGGCAGTTTTGCTTATGGATTATTTAAGTATATTTATAAATTTAAGTAAAAAACTAAAAAAAATCACTAAAAGTATTGCAAAAATTTAAAAAAAAGATTAAAATTGTATTAAAAATGTATGATTAAATATTTAAATAAAAATATTTCAGCTATAATTTTATCAGGTGGCAAATCATCAAGAATGGGAGAAGATAAATGTGATTTGCTGTATGATAATGTTAGATTTATTGATATACAAATAAATAAAATGAAATCGCTTGGAATAGAAGATATTATTTTATCTGGTTACAAAGGGAAGAGTGATGAAAAAGTAATAAGAGATGAAATTATGCTTGGACCATTATCAGGGCTTATGTTAGGACTTAAGAATATTATAAATGATAGAGCAGTTTTGTTGAGCGTAGATGTTCCACTTTTTCCTGAGGAACAGATTTTAAAACTTATAAATGAATCTTTTTCAAAAAATAATTCAGCAACGATTGTGAGACACGAAGGGATTAGGGAACCTCTAATAGGTATTTATAAAAAAGATATTTTGCCTCATATAGAAAAAATTTTATTAAATGATAATCATTCAATGGGAGCTTTGTTAGATGTGATAGATTATGATTATTATGATATAAGTGACAAAGAAAATATTTTTTTTAATGTCAATGAAAAAAGTGATTATCAAAAATTATTGTTAAATAATAAATAATAATAAACAAGGAGGGGAATGTTTTGTTTTTTGTATTGTTAGCACTGTGGATAATATTTA
>CAMJKC010000087.1 GCA_946406305.1 uncultured Lachnospiraceae bacterium | reverse complement strand
AAATAAATAAAAAAATTATATCAGGAGGAAACTTCAATGGCAACAAAGCAAGTTCAGACAACTTGTCCTTATTGTGGTGCTGGCTGTCAAATTATGTTTACAGTTGATACTGCAAAGAACAAAATTGTCAATGCCGTTCCTGCTAACGGTAGAACAAATCAAGGCACTCTTTGTTTAAAAGGTCATTATGGTTGGGATTTCATCAATGACCCACAAATCTTAACAAAGAGATTAACTTCTCCTATGATCCGTAAAGGCGGAAAGAAAGGGAAGTTAGTAGAAGTATCTTGGGATGAAGCTATCAAGTATGTAGCTGATAATCTCACTAAGATTAAAAAACAATATGGACCAGATTCAATCATGTGTACTGGTTCAGCTCGTGGTCCAGGAAATGAAGCTAACTATATAATGCAAAAATTTACTCGTGCTTGTATTGGGACAAATAATATTGACCACTGTGCACGAATATGACATGCTCCTTCTGTAGCGGGTCTACAGTATTCACTTGGTTCAGGTGCAATGACTATGGGTGTGCCTGAAATAGAAGATGCAAAACTTATTTTCAATTTTGGTTATAATGGAGCAGATAGTCATCCTATAGTTCAAAGAAGAATAGTTAGAGCAAAACAAAAAGGAGCAACTATCATAACAGCTGACCCTCGTGTAACAGAGGCAGCAAGAATTGCAGATATCCACTTACAATTAAAAGGTGGAACAAACATAGTACTTGTAAATGCAATGTGTAATGTCATTTATAATGAAGGACTTGTTGATCAAAACTTCATAGATACAATGACAAATGACTATGACAAATTTGTAGAAGTTATAAAAAAATATACTCCTGAATATGCAGAAGGTATATGTAAAGTTCCAGCAGATTTAATAAGAAAAGCTGCAAGAACATATGCTAAAGCACCTACAGCTATGATACTTTATGGAATGGGTGTATGTCAATTTGGACAAGCTGTTGACGTTGTTAAAGCACTTGGTTCTCTTGCACTTATGACAGGAAACTATGGAAAACCTGCTTCAGGAATAGGTCCAGTTCGTGGACAAAACAATGTTCAAGGTGCTTGTGATATGGGAGCACTTCCAAATAACTATCCTGGTTATCAACCAGTTACAAATCCAGATGTTCAGGCAAAATTTGAAAAAGCTTGGGGTGTAAAACTTTCAAACAAGAATGGTATACCTCTAACTCATGTTCCACATTATGTGCTTGAGGAAAAAGATCCAAATAAGCAAATACATGCTTATTATATTTTTGGTGAGGATCCAGCTCAATCAGATCCAGATGTTGGAGAAGTGAGAGAAGCTTTAGAGAAAATAGATTTTGTAGTGATGCAAGATATATTTATGAACAAAACTGGTGAGTTCGCAGATGTTATACTTCCATCTACTGCTTGGAATGAACATGATGGTGTATACAGTTGTTGTGACAGAGGTTTCCAAAGAATTCGTAAAGTAGTTGAGCCTCCAAAAAATGTAAAAACTGACTGGGAAATAATTTGTGAAATATCTACAGCAATGGGATATAAAATGAAATATAAAGACACAGAAGAAATTTGGAATGAACTTATAGATTTATGTCCAAACTTCGCTGGTGCTACTTATGAGAAGTTGGAAAAATTAGGCAGTGTTCAATGGCCATGTAGAAGTAAAGATATGAGTGATACAGGAACTGTATATTTACATAAAGGTAAATTTACAAATCCAGATGGAAAAGGAAAATTCTATACTGCAGACTGGAGACCACCAAAAGAAGTTGAAAATGATGAGTATCCATTATCATTCTCAACAGTTCGTGAAGTAGGTCACTATTCAGTTAGAACCATGACTGGTAATTGTAGAGCACTTAGAAACTTAGAGGATGAACCAGGTTGGATACAAATGAATCCAAAAGACTGTGAAGAGTTGAATATCAAACATGGTGATTTAGTAAAAGTTTTAAATAAGAGAGGTTGGTGTATTACAAGATGTAATGCAACTAACAGAGTAGAAAAAGGTGCTACATACATGACTTATCAATGGTGGATAGGTTGTTGTAATGAACTTACAATAGGTTCAAACCTTGACCCTGTATCAAATACTCCTGAGTATAAATATTGTAACTGCAGAGTTGAAAGATTAGATGATCAAAAGAAAGCTTGGGATTTTGTACAAAATGAATATCAAGATCTCCGTAAGAGAATGGGTATAAGAGTAGTAGGAAAGGAGGCAAAATAATATGAGACATTTTGTTAAAGGAAATCCTGATCTTTGTATCGGATGTAGAACATGTATGATAGCTTGTGTGGTTGCACATGAAGGTAGAAGAATATTTGAAATAGATCCAGATGGATATGATTTTAATCCAAAATTACATATGGTAAAAACTGCAAAAATATCTATACCAGTTCAATGCAAACACTGTGAAAATCCAGCATGTCTTGCTGTATGTCCAGTAAATTGTATTAAAGTTATAGATGATGCTGTAGTTATAGACCAAACACAATGTATAGGATGTAAATCTTGTGTTGAAGCTTGTCCTTTTGGTGCTATAGATATGATAGCTCAAGTCGGAACAAGTCAGGCAGATGGCAGTAAGAGAGTTGTAGCTAATAAATGTGACTTATGTGTAGGAACAGGTGATGGGCCATCATGTGTTAGAGTATGCCCAACTCAAGCTCTTACTTTAGTTGATGAAGATAAAATGAAAGAAGTTGTAAATGAAAAGAGAGTAGAATCAGCAAAAGCTTCAACATATATATTTGAAGCAAAAGAAGAACAATAAAATTACGAAAGGAGATACAAAATGAGTAAATATAGCCGTTATGTAGTTGCAGATTCAAGTAAGTGTACAGGTTGTAAGGCTTGTGAGTTAGCATGTTTTGCAGAGCATAATAAAAAATCAAATGGTGTTGGATTTACTGTTGGAACTGTTGAAGTGCCAGTTACGCCAAAATTATATCTTACAAAACTTGAAGCATATTGTATGCCAATACAATGTAAACACTGTGAAGATGCTCCTTGTTTAAATGCATGTCAAAAGCATGCTATATATAGAACAGAAGATAAACAAGTAATTGTAGACGAAAATAAATGTATTGGATGTAAAGATTGTGTGATGGCATGTCCATTTGGTGCTATAGCAATACTTCCTAAATCTGAGAAAGGAACTTTCAAATTACAAAAAGATAAAGAAGTAGTAAAAGTGGCAAGCAAATGTGATTTATGCGAAGGTATAGAAGGTGGCCCTGCTTGTGTTAGAGTTTGTCCTAACGAAGCATTACAAATAATTGATGCAGATTGTGAAACTTTAGCTAAAAATATTAGAGCAGCTGAAGGTCTTTATGCATCAAGATTTTAATGGAAGGAGAAGGGAATATGAGAGTTGTTGAAATAGATAAGAATATATGTACTGGTTGTAGAGAATGTGCAAAAGTATGCCCTGCCTATGCCATAGAAGGTGAGCAAGGACAACCACAAACAATCAATACAGATAAATGTGTAATGTGTGGACAATGTGTCCAAAAATGTAAGTCTTATGTGTCAATAGTAACTCATGGATATGATGCATATGAAAAAGTAAGAAAAGAGAGAGGTATACCTGAGTCAGTAAAAGAGCCATTATTTGCTGCTCACAATATCACTCACATAAATGAAGTAAAAAGAGCATTGGCAGATCCTAATGTTGTAACTATGGTTCAAGCTGCACCTGCAGTTAGAACAGGTCTTGCTGAAGAGTTTGGAAGTGAGCTTGGAAAATTAGCATCAGCAAGAATGGCGGCAGCATTTAGAGCTCTTGGATTTGACTATGTATATGATACAAACTTCGCAGCTGATTTAACTATTATGGAAGAAGGTTCAGAGCTTATAAAGAGAGTTACAAAAGGTGATGGAAAACTTCCTATGTTTACATCTTGCTGTCCTGCATGGGTTACATTCATGGAGAGAAATTATCCAGAACTTACTGATCATTTAAGTACTTGTAAATCTCCTCAACAAATGCAAGGTGCTGTTCATAAAACTTATGGAGCAGAGATAAATAAATTAGACAAAAAGAAAATTTGTTCAGTTTCTGTTATGCCTTGTACTTGTAAAGAATATGAGTGTAGTAGAGAAGAGATGAATGCAAGTGGAGAAAGAGATGTAGATGTAGTATTAACTACAAGAGAACTTGCTTGGCTTATAAAGGATGCAGGAATAGATTTCAATAAATTAAAAGATGAAGAATTTGACAATCCACTTGGTGACTTCACAGGTGCTGGAGAAATATTTGGTGTAACTGGTGGAGTTATGGAAGCAGCACTTAGAACAGGTTACGAGCTCATAACTGGGAAATCTATACCAGCAATTGACATTTCGGATGTTCGTGGTGGAGAAGGATTTAGATCTGCAGATATACAAGTAGGAGATTTAACATTAAGAGTAGGTATTGTATCTGGTCTTAAACATGTCGTTCCTGTTCTTGAAGATTTAAAAGCAGGTAGATTAAACGGATATCACTTCATAGAAGTTATGACTTGCCCAGTGGGCTGTGTATCTGGTGGAGGTCAACCAAAGCTTCTTATGGATACAGATAAAGAGAAAGCTTATAAATCAAGAACTCATACAACATATAAAATGGATAAAGATTTACCAATTCGTAAGTCTCACGAAAACCCATCTATCAAGAAGATATATAAAGAGTTCTTAAAAGAGCCACTTGGAGAGAAATCACACCACTTATTACATACTCACTACAAGAAAGGTGCAGCTAAAACAATAAAATAAATTGAGGTGCACTATGGCAAAATTAAATCTGAAAGATAGTAGTAGATTTTGTTTTTCGGTAGAAGAAAAGAATTTGAAGAGTTTTTATGATAAGGCGATAGAAATTTCAAATTATGATGTGAGTACCGATTTTATTATAGAGTTGAGAATAGACTATTTGCTTGGAAAGAAAATAGACATAGATGATATAATAAAAGTAATAAATGATATCAAAAAAAATACAGATAAACAATTGATAGCTACTGTTAGAACTTTTAAGCAATCAGGTAATTGCATATTAGATGAGAAATCGTATTTTAATATAATTGAGCAGATTTATAAAAAGTCAAAGGTAGATGCTATAGATATAGATTATGTAATGTATAAAAAGAGTTTAGATAAGATAATAGATAATAAAAAAACTTTAATTATTACATATACGAGTATGGACAAAAATTGGACTTATGAAGATTTAAAGCATTTATATAAAGAACTTGTAAAAACACCTGCAAATGTGATAAAATGCGAAATAAAAGCAAAATCTTTAGAGGATACTAAAAATATAATGGTATCTGCAAAAGATAGTATAAATTTATTTAGTGACAATAAAAAAGATTTAGTAATAATTGCAGTAGGGAGGTTAGGGTTATTTTCAAGGCTTGTCACAGAGTATACAAATACTAAAATAATATATTTGACAGCATATAAATATAATTCTATTCCAGAAGGTAAGTTAGATTTTGCTCATTATAAGAAATACAAAAAAATTATAAAAAAATAAAACACTCTTCGATCTATGATTTCTAAGGCATAGCTATGAATTTATAGACAGGGTTTATATAGAAATGTATGAGCCTGCCGTTTGCAAAGAAGATGGGTTATGGTTATTTAAAATAACATATTTTTAATCCGTCTCTTGTGATATAGAGACGGATTTTTTTAAAAATAGGTGAAATTATGGAATATGAAAAGGCAAAAGAAATATTATTAGAAAAAATAAAAACAAAAAATGAAGAATTAGTAGATTTAGAGGATAGTTTTGAAAGAGTAATCGCAAGAGATATTATTTCTGATATAGACATACCAAATTTTAGAAGGTCACCGCTTGATGGTTATTGTTTTATGTCAAAAGATACTAAAGGAGTGAATGACAAAAATCCTATAGAATTAAAAATAGTAGAAGAAGTCCCATGTGGCAGTACCCCAAGTTGTGATATAAAAGATTTTGAGTGTATAAAAGTTATGACTGGTGCAAAATTACCAGAGAGTGCAGATTGTGTTTGTCCATATGAGATAGTAGAAGAAAAAGATGGAGTCATAAAAGTTTATAGGGAATTCAGTAAAAATGAAAATGTGATAGAGATTGGTGAAGATATAAAAAAAGGTTCTATAGTTGCAAATAAGGGAGACATCATAGATATAGGGATGATAGGTATATTTTCTCAGTTAAATATTGTGAAAATACCTGTATATGAGAAAATAAAAATAGGCATATTGTCAACAGGTTCTGAGCTTTTGGAAAATGGAGCTACATACGAAGATGGGAAAATTTACAATTCAAATAGATATATGCTAATATCAGCATTAAAGAAAATAAATGTAGATGGAGAATATATATCAATAGTAAAAGATAATTTATCAGACTTAAAGCAAGCCTTTGGTGGAAAGGATAAATACGACATAATAATATCTACAGGTGGAGTTTCAGTTGGTGATTATGATTTGGTAAGAGAGAGTCTTTTAGAAATAGGGGCAGAAGTTTTTGTAAATGGTATAAATATAAAACCAGGAATGGCATGTTGTTTTGCTAAAAAAAACGAAACATTATATTTATGTCTATCAGGGAATCCTATGTCTTCAATAACTACTTTTTATGTAGTGTGTATGCCAGTCATAAAAAAGATGATGGGAATAAGAGAATTTGAAAATAAATTTTTTAAAGTAAAACTTAACAATTCATTTGACAAAATAACAAAAGCAGATAGATTTTTAAGAAGTAAAATAGATATAAAAGATGGTGAATTGGTTGCGACTTTAAATATTGGTCAAGGTAATATAGTAATAAAAAGTATGATAAAATGCAATTCTTTTATAAA
The DNA here is from genome assembly GCA_946406305.1 of uncultured Lachnospiraceae bacterium. Classification (GTDB taxonomy): domain Bacteria; phylum Bacillota; class Clostridia; order Lachnospirales; family Lachnospiraceae; genus UBA3633. Next base: position 337 of record CAMJKC010000087.1, on the reverse strand, counting down.
ATTAGAAAAAGGCATGAAAGCTGAAAAGGGAAATTTTGTAGAAGCATTTTTAATATAAAATAAAAGGAGAAAAAAAATGAAAAATTTAAAAAAGTTTTTAAGTATTGTATTGGTAGTTTTAATGGCATTCTTCACAGCTTGTTCTAACAAAGTAGAAAGTGAAAATAATAATTCATTAGAGAAAACAAATTTGTATGTATTTGCTGCAGCATCAATGACAGAAACATTAACTAAAATAGCAAATGAGTATCAAAAAGAAAATAACAATATAAATATATTGTTTAATTTTGATTCATCAAAATAACAATATAAATATATTGTTTAATTTTGATTCATC
>CAMJKC010000086.1 GCA_946406305.1 uncultured Lachnospiraceae bacterium | reverse complement strand
AATTATAAATATATATTTTTTTACATTTTTAACCCATAGTAAATTGACTTTATCCAATTATTTCCAATCATTGAAAAAAAATGCAATTTATGGCATAATGAATTTATGGAATTTGTAAAAAATGAAAAAATTAGAAAAGTATTGGAAAAAATAGAGAATATATGCAAGAATAATAATGTTTCTCATTTGTATTTATTTGGTTCGTATGCAAAAAAAACTGAAAGGACTGGAAGTGACTTAGATATAGTGGTAAAGGGTGTTAAAGATATTGGTAAACTAAAAGACGAAATAGATGGTATAAGAACTTTAACTATAATAAATCTTTTTGATTATGATAGAATAAAAAATAATTACTTGAAAGAGGATATAGACACATATGCAAAAATCATATACTAAGAGATTTGAATCTCTTAAAAAGTCATTTGAAAATCTTTCTAAAGCTAAGTATGAGGATGAATCAAATATATTTATTCTTTCGGGAGTAATTATGGTTTTTAATTTAGCATTTGATCTTGCATGGAAAGTGTTAAGAGAAGTACTTAAAGAAGAGTTTGGAATTATTGATTTTCCGTCAGGCTCTCCCAAAGAGACATTAAAAAAAGCAGCAAGTGTAGGTCTAATAGGCAATGAGAAATGGATTGATATGCTTGCAGATAGAAACGATGTAACTCATGATTATGACTATGAGATTGCAAAAGAAAAATACAATAAAATTATTAAAAGTTATATTGTGGTTTTCGAATCTTTTAAAAATAAAATTAATAGTTATTTAGAAAAGTAATTCATTACTTAAAAGGCAGACTTGTGATAATTGTTTTGAGACAGCAAAACACTTGAAATATTTTTAGTAATTATGTATAATCAAAAGTGTATTTGCAGGTGTGGTGGAATTGGCAGACACGCCAGATTTAGGTTCTGGTGCGAAAGCGTGCAGGTTCAAGTCCTGTCACCTGTATAAAGGAAACATATATTTTTATAATATATGTTTTTTTATTTATATTGACAAATAGGGTATTATATTTTAAAATTAACACTATGTTCATTTTCTTAAAAAGGACAGCAAAATATGAACAAAATTGATTGGTATAAAAATAAATTAAATAATAAGTATAAAGTGGACTGTGCAGTAATACTTGCCTGTGGTATGGGGAAGAGGCTCTTTCCATTGACTTTTGATATTCCAAAATGCATGATAAAAGTAAAAGGTGAAGTTTTAATTGAAAGGCAAATTGAACAAATAAAGAAAGCAGGTATAAATGAAATTATAATAGTTGTAGGTTATTTAAAAGAAAAATTTGAATATTTAAAAAGTAAGTATAATGTTAAACTCGTTTATAATGAGGAATATAGCAAAAAAAACACATTGTCAAGTTTATACAAGGTTATGCCACATATTTTAAATAAATCTTTTTATATAACTGTTGCAGATATTTATCTTGATGAAAATGTTTTTAATGAATATGAATTTGATTCACATTTTAAAAGTGTTTATATTGACCATGAGCATGATGAGTGGAAATGTATTACTGGAGATGAAGATGAGATACTAAAAATAGAAAGGCATAGTGGACCTTCGTATAGTATGGTAGGGATTGCTTTTTTTACAAACGAGAAATCAAAAATTCTTTTTAAACATTGTGAAGAGTTATACAATAAAGAGGGGACAGAAAATTTTTATTGGGAAGAGATTATATATTTATATCTAAATGATTTTTACAAATACTACATATATGAATTGCCTAAAAACATTTTTCATGAATTTGATACATTTGAAGAACTAAAAGAATTTTTTATAAGTGATGACTATGGGAGTAAGACATTATATGATATTGCAAAGAAACTTAACGTAAAACAATATGAAATAGAAAATGCACATATAGAAAATAATGATTTTAACAATAAGTCTTTCACATTTACATTAAAGAATAAAAAAGATGAGATATATTATTATAAAAATGGGAATATTATAAAGCTTTAAAATATAAAAAAGGAATTAAAAAAATGAAAAAAGAAAGTGGATGTAGATTGTGGGCATTGCCTGATCCATTACTTACAAAATACCACGATACAGAGTGGTGTAAAATATCTCATGATGACAGATATATTTTTGAGATGTTATGTCTTGAGGGGCAAAGTGTTGGTTTGTCATTTAGGACAATTATAAATAAGAGGGCGGCATATAAAAAAGCATTTTTTAATTTCAATATAAATAAGTGTGCAAAGATGACTGATTCATATTTAAAAGAGATGCTAAAAAATAAAGATTTGATAAGAAATAAGAGTAAAATATTTAGTATAAGAAAAAATGCTATTGCGGTAAAAGAAATCATAAAAGAATATGGGAGCCTTGATGCATATGTTTGGTCATATACAAAAGGTAAACAGATTGTAAATAAAATTAGAAAAAATAAAGATATAATAACGGTGTCTAATATATCAACGAAAATGAGTAAAGATTTTAAGAAAAGGGGAATGGCATTTGTAGGTCCAGTGATAACATACTCATTTATGCAATCAATAGGTATGGTCAATGACCATTTTGTCGATTGCGAGTATAGATAGAATGTTAGAGTTGATAATTATATAAAAACACCTTATTCAACAGTGACTGATTTTGCAAGATTTCTTGGCTTATCTACATCAAGTCCTCTTTCTGTGCTTGTATAATAAGCTATGAGTTGAGTTACTACAGATACAGGGAAAACTGCAAATCTGTAATCAACATTTTTAATAGGAATAATATGTTTTGCAATATCCTTTTTATATTTAAAGTTTTCATTGATAATCAAAATTATTGTTGCTTCTCTCGCTTTCACTTCTTCAACATTTGATAATAACTTACTGCTTATATTTTCATTTGTGTCTATGGCAATAACTGGCATATCATGTGTAATGAGTGCAATGGTCCCATGTTTTAATTCGCCAGCTGCATAAGCATCTGTATGGATATAAGATATCTCTTTTAATTTTAAAGCACCCTCAAGAGATGAGATGTAATCTTGTAATCTACCTATATAAAAACAGTCATTTTTGAATTTTAAAAATTTAGCTACTTCTTTTATTACACTATCATTAGAGATAGTTTCTTTAATAACTTCTGGCATAGCATTTAAAGTATTTATAAAATCTTTTAATTCTTCTAAAGACATTTTATTTTTTAGATATGCTATTTTTGATAACAATAAATAAAGGGCAGCTATTTGAACTGTATAAGCCTTTGTTGAAGCGACGGCTATTTCTGGACCTGCATTGGTATATATGCAATAATCAGAAGACCTTGCAATCGTAGATGATTTTACATTTACAATAGATAAAATTTTTGCTCCCAAATTTTTAGCGAGAGTAAGAGACGCTAAAGTATCTATTGTCTCTCCTGATTGAGATACAGGTATTACAAGTGTGTGTTCTGTAATGTATGGTTCAGTATATCTATATTCAGAAGCGACAAAAGTATTTACAGGAATTTTTAAAATAGGAGTAAATACACTGCAAGCAACCAACCCAGCATGCCGTGCAGTTCCGCAAGCGATGATTTGTATGTTGTCTATACTTTTTAAACATTCATCATCTATACCAATATCGGAAAAATCTGGAATATTGTTTTTGATATAAGGAATAATTGTATTTGTTAGAGCTTGTGGTTGTTCATTGATTTCTTTTAGCATATAATGTGGATAGCCATTTTTCATCGCAGAGTCAACGCTCCAGTTTAATTGTAAAATTTGGAGTTCCATTCTCTCAAGCGTAATATATTCGTATGCCCTTATGTCGTAAGGGGTCAATTTTACTATAGAATTTTCTGGCGGAAGTATATAGTTTTTACTATAAGGAATAATGCCAGTCAAATCAGAAGCAATTATTGAACCTATGTTTGTAGTCGTTGCTACAAGAGGGTTCAATTTTCTTATGGCAAAAATTTCATTTGGTCTATCGCTGAACATTATACATATTGCATAAGTTCCTTTTATTGTATTCATAAGTTTACTTATAGATATTAGTGGGTCGTGATTAGTTTCTTCATAAAATTTGTTTAATACAATAGCTGCAACTTCTGTGTCTGTGTCACTTTTTCTTTCTTTAATATTATATTCTTCTATAAGTGATAGATAGTTTTCAATAATTCCATTGTGTATAATATTGACATAAGAGCAAGAATGTGGATGAGCATTTTCATTTGTGACATTGCCATGAGTTGCCCATCTTGTGTGACCCATTCCACAAGTTGTATATGAATTATTTTTCTCTACTAATTTTTTTAAATTATCGACTTTGCCTACACTTTTTATTACTTCAATATTGTTTTTGTTGTTAAAAAAACAAACTCCTGCAGAGTCATAACCTCTATATTCAAGGCTTGATAAACCATCAAGCAATATTTTTTTTGCATTTATGCTACCAGTATATCCAATGATGCCACACATTTTATTTCCTCCTAAAAAATATATAAGACCAATAAATTATAACATTTTTTTTAATTCAATTCAACGAGGTAAGAGTATTTGATAAAGTCAATTTACTATGGGTTAAAAATGTAAAAAAATATATATTTATTATTGAATTCTACATAATCCTCCGTTTTTATTATCTGCTCAAATCCTTCTAAAAATAAGCTTAAATCTGAAAAAATTGTTGGGGAAAATGTTCACATCATGATATAATACTTATGGATATTTCAAAGTAGCCAAGAAGCATTGAAAATAAGACTAGTTTTAGCGATAGTCACATTTGGAGTATACTAAAACTTTTACTCTATTTTTCTTGGCTTTTTACACTTTTTGCTATAAAGTGCTAACTATTAGAAAGATACAAGGAAAAAGAAATGCAAGACTTAAAGAAAGAAATTAGCATAAGAATTAAAAGATTTCTTGAAGAAAATAATATTACACGAAAAGAATTTTTATCAATGCTAAATATGAGAGGTGCAAACATTACTGCTTCGGCTTTGCAATTTTGGTATAATGGTCAAAAAGAACCAAGAGGCGAAAGTAAAAAAATTCTTTTTGATATTTTAGGTATATCAGTAAATGATACTAACTCTCAATACGGCGAAGTCAAGTTAGTCAAGTTCCCTGTGTTAGGTGTGGTTGCTTGTGGCAAACCTCTACACCACGAAATAGACAAAGATTGTTTCGTTATGGCTGACATTGATATTAAATTAAAATACAAACCTGACTTTTGTGTATTTGCAAAGGGCGACTCAATGGAGCCTCTTATTTACGGCGGCGACATCATATTTGTTAAATCTCAACCTAATGTAGATAACGGACAATTAGCAGTGATAGAAATAGATGACGAAGCATGTGTGAAAAGAATATTCCAAGACAATGACAAATTCACTCTTGTTTCTATCAACTCTAAATACCCATCTATGATATATACAAAAGAAGAATTACAAGCAAGGCAATATCGTATATGTGGACTACCTGTGTTTATGCAGACAACACTTTTTGATAAATAGGGGCATATTATGAAGCAATTAAAAACAAATTGTATTAGAATATTTATAGAAACAACCATATTACAAATAAAAAATTTTTTTGATGATTTAATAAAGACAAATTCAAAAAAATGCTATCTTATAGCAAATTGGCTAAAATATTATTTTGAATACTTACAAACCGAAAGAGAGTTTTTAGAAAGAAAGCATTATAAAAAGTTCAAATTCGGTCAAGTTGTGAGAGTAAGTTTTGGCTTTAACTTAGGACACGAATTGGGTGGCATACATTATGCAATAGTATTAAACAAAAAAGACTCTCCATATAGTAGTGATATAATAGTTGTTCCATTATCTTCTAAACACAAAGAATTACCACAAAATGATAAAGAATCAAGAATAGATATAGGCTTTGAATTGAAAAATGCTATACAAAATAAAATTGATAAAGTTGCAGAAAAAATGCTAACATATATGAGAAACATAAACGAAAAAAATATAAAAGAAGAAGATACTCAACGAATAAAAAAATGGATGGAATTGTATACCAAGTTAAAAAATGAATTTGATAATATGTCAAATGGAACTATTGTTTTAACACGACAAATAAGATTTATAACTAAAATGAGAATATTAGCACCAACTACAAGAACTGACTATTTTGATGATGTTATTATTTCATCTAATACTATGAAAAATATAACTAATACACTATATAATATTATTAAATTTTAGTTATCATTGACAAAATTTAAAAACAATGCTATACTCGTTATATCTTGTCCGAAAGGACACCGTAGAATATTAGCCCTTATGGGCAAAGCCGAGTATAGCAATATATTCGGCTTTTTGTTTTTACAATAATGAGCAGATATTATACAATATTTTTTAGGAGTGCCAATAATGAATATTACAAAATTAAGTAAAGACCATTACAGAGTTAGAGAGATGTATCAAGGGAAGTCTTACTCTAAATACTACCCCTATAAGCCATCTCAAAGAGAAGCATAAAATGATATAAATGATTTAATAGACAAAGAGAATGTATATGATGATGACAAGTTCTCAAAGTGTTTAGACCTTTATATTAACTCTAAACTAAATATCTTGTCCCCAAGTAGCATTTTAGCGATGGTCAAATTTGGAGTATACTAAAACAGATACAACTATTTTCTATTTTCGATTTCTTGATTATTAGATTAAATTCCGTTTCTCAAACTAATTTCCGTTTAAAATTAATAGGTTGCTCTGTCATTAATTACCTTCTTTCAATGAAAAAGAGCAACCTATAATTATTATAAAGGATTCTTAGACTAAAATGCATATTTATTTAAAAAACGGAATTTAAAATAAGAATTTACCACATTGTTAAAGTGAGCAAAATGCTTCAAAATGATGTATAATTGCAACATAGATGGAGGTGTTTATGTCAACAATAAGCTTAAGATTTGATACAAAAACAAAAAATGAAATTGATAAATTATGTGCGAAATTAGGTATTTCTATAACTAATTTTTTTACTGTGTTTGCAAAAAAAGCGATAAGAGAACAAGCAATACCATTTGAAGTTAGTGCAAAAGATACAAAATATTCATATGAAGATATGATGTTATCAATGAAAAAAATGCAACAGAAAGCAGTTAAAAATGGTACTGCTGATATGAGTCTTGAAGAAATAAATAAAGAAGGGAAAAAGTATGACAAAAACAGAACTATTTATTAAATTAGCAAATCCAAATGCCAAAGGCATATCACGATGGGTAAGTGTTACTGAATTTGTAGGAGAATATAAAGAGCTAAAACTTGGCAATGGTGGTTCATGGTGTCGTAGTAAT
>CAMJKC010000085.1 GCA_946406305.1 uncultured Lachnospiraceae bacterium | reverse complement strand
ATAATGATATTGCCCATCATTTAGCAGACAATAATATAGTCCCCAACCATCACATGAATCTATATATTTTAGTCGCCCATTTCCATAATCATATAATTCTGAGTCTGGGAATATTCCAGTTTCAGGATTAAACTTTTTTCTAAAGTTATCTGTTACTTTTATCCCACTCCAATCACTGTGTGGATACCAAATTTTGGCTCCATCATCAACATAACCACGATCATTGTCACTATATCCCTCATATTTTTCTTCTCTTAAAAGTGTAGATGTTGGATGATGAAAAAACCCTTATTCATCAATACTATATACAACTTTATAATACCTTTTTACTTTTTCTAATAAACTATCAACTTCAAAGTATGCTATATTATTATAAATATATTTTTTTTTCTCTTCATCAGTAAATATTAAATTAAATCCTTCCGATTCTTCAATATCATAAAGAGCAATATTATAATCAATTGGGCTATAATGAATAAATAAATCTATAAAATGTGGATATTTTTTTTTAAAGTTTTCGGTAGTTTCAATCTCTTCTTCTTTAAATTCCAAAAAAATTTTTTTAAAATATAAAGATGGGCTAAAGTTATCAAATGTATATTTAGGTATTCCTAACTCTTTACCATTTTCATCATATAATATAAATTTCTCATATAAGTATATATCATCAACTAAACCATCATCATTATCAAATATTATGTATGTATATGCTGTTTTTTTCTTTCCTTGAGTAATTACAAAAAATTTTACATGATCTTCTAATCTTTCAAAGTCTTGTGCCCACATAGGTGCATATTCTATTTTATCATATTCCTCTTTTCCAAGTATTCCATCTTTTTCATTATATTTTTTTCTAAATTCTTCACTTAATGGTAATTTAGACCAATCTCCATTTTTCTTAGCCACTTCATATCCTATTGCCCATCTCTCATCTGTAAATTCATAGTAATCCACTTCTGTTTCTATATCTTCTTCATTTAATATTTTATTATTTACTATACAATTTCTTAATAATACTACTATTAAAATAAAAACTATAATTCCCAATATCAATATAATAATCTTTTTCTTATTCATTATTTCATAAACCTCCATAAAGTATCATATTTTCTCTCATTAAAGTAACATCCTTTTGTTGATAACATATGAACTGAAAATAATTCAGTTTTCTCTTCCAATACTACACCTCTTGCTTTCTCCTTTTTAATTTCTAACTCTGTATATTCTTTTACTTTCCCATTTAATAAATTTCTGCATATTTTTACTTCTTTCTCAGGTTCTTCTCCGCACTCACAATGTCTAAAAAAAGCTTCATTATCTTTTTTATAAAAATAATGTTTTTGTCCACTACTTGACTCTAATGGAAATTCATCTTGTATATTGCCCCAACTGAATGTTCCTTCTGCTTTGCCTTTTTTAATTTTTATCTCATCTCCTTGCCTCATAGTTTCAATTCCTGATTTTTTTATTACATTTATTTTTTCCGTATTTGTATATTTAAAACCATCTACTTCTTTAAATTTATCTTCTTCTTTATTTGTATTTATACTTCTATTATATGTGATATCATAGTTATGACCTATATAAAATTCAGCATGCATTGGATTGTTACGATTATATACTATTTCATAATCGCTCTTGTCATCTTTTATTTTATACTCTGTTTTAGTACCACAATTATCACATACAAGTAAATCGCCTGGCTCTAAGTCCTCTGCTTTTATTCTATATATATTTTCTTGTTCTGCACCATCTTTATATCTTAACCAACTATTGTCATTTCCTGCACTTTTTCCTTTATATACTTCAAACCCTTCTTCCATAAGATACTTTGATATCTTATTGCCTGTTCCAAGTAAAGTTGATGAATTAAAATCAAGTGGAAGTGGTTCCTTTTTGTATCCTTTATAACTTATTAATAAATCTAATACGAATTTAACAAATCCAGTGCAGTCATCTCTTGCATATTCTGTTATAGTATTAAGTGGCAAACTTTTACCTATATCAAACCCATTTGGAATCGCATGTGATAATATATTATCCTCTCCCTTCTCTGTGAAATAATTTCTCCATCTATACCAATAAGAACCATTATAAGAACATATCTTTTCAGATTCTGAATTTGAATTTGTAATCATATTTTTGTCATATCCACTCACATCCTGTTTAACTATTCTACTATTTATTGTTTTCTTAAATCCTAATTCTTTCTCATATTTATTTCTGCTTTGTTTATATGTAACTATAATTTTTTTATCTGACTCTAATTCATCAACTTCCTTATAAAAATCATAACTATTCCTCATTGTTTTTGGTACATCCTCTACACTTCTTTCTAATAAATATGGCTTTATGTTATCTCTTGCAGGTCTTGTTTCATAAAAATAATTTGAATTTTTATTCATATTTTTTTGATATGTAGGAACATTATTGATATAAAAATTACCAACAGATTCAATTATTTTTAATAATTCAAAATTACCTTGATAATAATTATACTCCATCTGTTCACTGCTTAAATTTAAAATTTTAACTCTATTATATTTTTCCTGCTTCTCCCCATCCCCATCAAGTAAATCAAAACCATTTAGACTCTTAGCAAGTACATAATAACTCTTTATGCTATGAGCTTGTCTATTACCATCTGCCCATTTATTTAATAAAATTGATAAATCAGCATAGTTCTCTATATCATTCTGATTTGTTATCTTATTAAATGTCATAAAATAATCCGTTGTAATCCTAACTGCATCACTGTCATTGTTGATACTCAAAAACTTTGTCTCATCATAGACCTTTAATAAAAAGTTTGTAAATATATAGTTGCCTTTATAATCAGATGAATCAGTTATGCCTCTATATTCCCACATCAAGTCTTCAAAAATACTTGCTCCATAGTTTTGACCTGACTTCGTGCCTGTTATGAATTTCACAGCAAAATCATCTTCATTTCGTATATTTTTTATTTCGGTTTTTGTATCCATAGTATCTCTTGTATTAAATGCTCCAAATGTATAAGCATATACTTCTCTACCTGTATCTATAAGTTTTGCTGATATCTCTGATGCTATACTTCCTCCAACATCATAGCCTGCTACCCAATAGCTACAATCAGATGTGGCTATTAAGTTTACTTTATTTATAATTCTTATTATATAGTTCTCTAAAGACTCTCTATATGCTGTATTTATAACCTGTGCTTTTTGATTCTCTTTATACTTAATTACATCACTATACCATCTATCACATCTACCAAGAAATACTCCTACAACATCTTTCTTTTGATCATAATACTGGATTGTCTTTTTTGCTATGTATATATTATCTCCATACTCTCCTATATTTTGTGGATTCATAAAACCTATACTTTTTAAATATGTGATTATATCTCCACTTGCTTGATCTGTTCTTATTGAATTTCCATCTGCAAGATTGCTCATTATAAGCGACATTACTGCTACTTCATCATTGTACTTTTTGTTATTAGTATAAAACCATCTAAAATCTTGATTATACTCAACTTTGTCTATACCTGTTGATGTGCCTTTGAACTTATTATCTAATGGTTTGCTATCAGCATTATCACATAAACCATCAAAGTCAGTGTCATTTAGTTTTGGATTAGATTTATAGTCATAGACTCTATATAAAACTTTTGTTTTAGTATCATTCCACTTGACAGAGCCATAAACCTTATTACCATTAGAATCAGTATATGCTCCATTCTTCTCTATTATGTCTTCTACTTGTTCTTCAAATGTTGCTTTGTGTGGTTCTCCATTTCGGACTGCATCTTCATAAGTTCTATTTACAAACTCTGTGATATTTATCCATTTTTCATTTCCTAATTCTGCACCATCACTTAGTGTGTCCTCATCACTATGTTTAACAAATCGCTCATTTATTTTATAATTAAATTCTAATGTTTGAAAATCCGATGTGACTACTGTATGAGTGTTTTTTTCTTCATGTGTTCCTCTCTGCAAATTCTCAGTCATAAATTTAATTGTTATATTATAGTCTTTTATAGTTTCATCAAAACTACTATTTTGCATCATATATTTTGCCATTAACTCATTTCTTGCTATTGTTTCTTTAAAATCACTTTCTATTCCAAGTTCATTAAAAACTTGTCGTAAATAATACTCCGTTGCTTCAAGTTGTTGCTCTATGCTATAATCTGATTCTATTATATGATTAATATCTGAACCAAGTAAATTATTTCCTTTTCTTCCTTTATCCTTACAATATTTCTGATATGTTTCATCATACCACTGATGTAAGGTTTCTAAATCATAGTCCAAATCATTATGGTCATAGGTTCCAAATAAAAAATTATACTCATTCTCCCATAAATGATATGGTGTGGGTAGATTACACCAACCTTCAATTAGTGCCACATAAGCGTATTTTGCTATGTCTTTCAGTGACTCTGAATCATTACGAACATCGATATTTGCATGGTGTTTATCTTTATAATACAAAAATGGTACTACATCTCCTTTGCCAAATGTCATACCTTCAACTTGTGCCTGTGGTGTTATAGAAAATATATATGATGTAAGACAAGTTAAATATTCTTTTATTGATTCTTCATCATTATATAGTTTTCTAAGCATTGCAAGATTTATTCCTATTTTTTGTGTTGCAGGATAAGTATATTTTAGAAAGAAAAAATCATCTTGATAATCTTTAAAATTAGGACACAAATTATTCATATTTTGCCAAAAGTATTTAAAATAATTTGTATTTATCTGTCTATCTCTATAACTTAATAACACTGGATAATCATAAGTATTAACTTCAGTCGTTCCTGCCATATATGCACAAGCCATAACAGTTTCTGGTTCTTTGCTATAACAATAATCGATAAAACTAAATAAATTTGTATCTGGTTTAAACTCATAGTTACCATACCCTTGCATTTTTGCTGTATCTGTTCCTATCATTGAGTTCATATTGTTTTCTGTTTCCATACCTTTATACTTCTCATATCCACTTGCTTTAGTATGAAACTTTATACAATCTGTAAAAAAATCAAATGCATAATTAACTGTGCTACCTATAGTATAATGAACTGTTCTTGTATTTAAGTTATCATCAGCAAAAGTTTTTAATATTGTAATTATTATAACAAAAATCATTATAAATGTTAATAATATAATATTATATTTTTTATTAATCTTATTAATCATCATCATCTCCTATGCTATAACCATTTATAATAGTATTAACTATCTCATCTATATACATAATTTTTATATTAACATTTATATCTGTATGTCCCATACAACATACATAAAAATGTCCTTGACAGTTCCAATGTTCATGTCCATCGCAATCATAATGTCCACCACATCCTATTGGACTTTCACTACAGTCATGTTCTCCTTCATATGTGCATATATGATGAGCATGACAGTTAGTGCAATCTCCTTCACTACTCATAGTATGTTTACAATCACTATCTTCATCTTCTGTTCCATGATAACATTTAGCACTATCAAGCACACATCCTTTACCATTATGCCAACATATCTCACACTCACCATCAGGTTCACGAATTTCAAAATCTTCATCACTATAATCATCAAAATCATTGTGTGAATTAATTTGAAAAGGTTTTAAATTTATACCTGTGCCAACATAATTATTATCAACTTCATTACAGTAATAAAATAGAACTCTACATCCTTTTTCACAAGAATAAAGTTCCGTAGACTCTCCTTGATATGTATGTGTCATTTTATATAATTTTTTTATTAATTCTGGTATTTTTATTTTAATATTTTGATTATCTTCATTACTATCATCTCTTGTTTGCTTTTGGTCAATAAGCATTGATACTACTGTTAAAATGTCTTTATAATTTGATTCTCCATCAACTCTCCCATTAGTTTTTGCATACTTTATTGTTACTCCATTTTTAAATTCATCACTGTCTATATAACTTTCATTTACTTTAAATATATTCATAGAATCATCATAATCAGACATATGTCCATCTTCCGCAGCATTTATATTTTGTCCATTATTATGTATTTTAATTTTTCCTGTATCATCAGTTGGATGTTCGTGATTATATATACCATAATGTATTCTTTCTCCTGCTCTATTTGTTCTATTTGCATAATCTTCAATTAAATAACCGATGTCATTTTCAAAATCAAGTGACATTTCTTTATAGATTTCACCAAACTCTCTTAACTCGTCTTCTGTATACATCTGAACTGACTTTTCTTGACCTTCAAAAAATAACATCTCTTGAAGATGCATATTTGATGCTATAAGACCTATTAATACAACTAAAACAACTCCTATCCCAAAATATATAAACTCTTTTGGTATAGAAACATTTGGCATTCTCTTTAATAGATTTTTGAAACTAAAGTTATTTTTCATATTATTTTATATATATTTTCAATTCATTAGTGTATCTTTTACTATCAATTAAAACATACTCACCAGAATAAACATCTCCTAAAAGCTTATTATTTTGTATATAAGTATGCTCAACTGGAATGAGTTCTCCATCAACATATTTGCAAAGTTGCAACCTATCTTTGATGCTTTCATATTTAGATATATCATATTCAATTTTTAGTCCTGCATTATAATCGTAAGCTGTATCTATTACGATTGGATTTCCTATTTTGCTATCTATAACATCAAAAAAATTATTATTGCTAATTTTAACTTTTACATTTTCATCTATGTCTCCAATAAGTTCTCCATAGAATAATATTGGAACAGAGGAATCTTTTCCAAGTTCTTGAGGGATTGATGTTTCATCAGATTTTTGATTGACTTTAGTATTTGCATCACTTGGATTTAATGGATTTAAATTTAATTTTAATTCAGTATCATCTCTTAATCCATCACCATCTGTATCATCATTTAATGAGTCTATTATATATGTATGTAAGCCATCCTTTGTTTTTACTCCATTTATCTCATCAAAATCCGATAGATTATCAGAATCAGTATCTACATTATCATAGTCTGTTCCATAGTTTTTTTCTTCTATATTTGTTAAACCATCATTATCATAATCTTCATAACTATCATTTATACCATTATTATCAGTATCAACTCTTAATGGGTCAGTGTATGTCCTATGTACTTCTACTCCATCAGGAAGTCCATCTCCATCCGTGTCTTCATTATTTAAATCTGTAAGATATAAGATTTCAAGATAATCTGGTAATGTGTCTCTATCAGTATCAAGTTCTAAATCTGTTATAGGCTCTATTGTATTTACAAAATAATATTCTATTTTTACATCAAATGTGCAACTAAA
>CAMJKC010000084.1 GCA_946406305.1 uncultured Lachnospiraceae bacterium | reverse complement strand
CACAAGTTTCGTTGTGGTGCATTAAACTCTGAAATTTAATAGGCACTTCATCTAACTTTTAAGTATTTTTTTACTATAACAGTTAGTTTAATAGTAAAATTCATAAAAATAGACAAAAAATTTTGAGATTATCAAATCTCTTCCTTTATTATGAGTAAATTAAATACAAGTAAGAACTAATTTATTCTTACATTTTGTTTTTCTTATAAATTATTATTTAAAACTATTATTTTTTTATTTTTTTTTTATTGTTTTTTTCTTAAAATTAGTGTAAAATAAATATAAATCAATAGTTTTATAAAAGTTTACCACCACAACGAAACTTGTGGTGGTGCTTTTTTTATATTCCAAGATTCTTTACTGTCAACTTATTAGCAGCATTTGTCAAAGTATCTCTTAAATATATTCTTGTGGTTTCTATACTTCTGTGTCCTAAAATATCTGAAAGACAACTTATTCCTCCCTCTCCATATTTTCTTAAAAATCTTATTGCAAAATTATGTCTTATGCTATGTGGATGGGCTTTCTTTATATCAATTCCAAGTTCCTTTGCGATTTTTTTCATAAACCTACCAATAGTCGATCTATTGATTGCAATGTTATTCTTCATAGAAATAATTATTCCACTTTTTATACCTTTTAATTCACAATAACTTATAAACTCATATATCAAATCTAATGGTAGTGGCACTTTTCTTGCTCCACCTTTATTTAAAACAACTATATACCCTCTATTAAGTGATTCAACTGTAATAAATTGTATCTCTGATACTCTTAACCCCATCTGAGCCATAGATCTTATTGCTAAATATAAAATATGATTACTCTTCTTACTCGCATTTAAAAGCTTCCTAACATCAATATCCGCTAATATTTCCGAGTCTTCAATGAATGTCTTCCTATGACAATATAATGCCTTTACTTTCAAGTCATAAAGTTTATAAAGACCCAATAGTTGATTTAGTCCTGCAATCTTATTATTAATTGTTTCAACTGTATATTTCTTATTATCTTCATATGCAGTATTGTTCATATACTCCACAAAATTTCTTACCACAGTTTTCGTTAAAGTTACCATCTCTTCCTTCGCAGTAATTCCCACAAACTCTAAAAACTGTGTTGCTGTCCTACAATAATTATCGATAGTGTTATTCGCCCTACCATTCTCCCACAAATAATTCCTTAAATCATTCACTATGGTATTTCCATAGTCCTTTTCATGTGCTTTTATTGTCTCTTTCACCATAATTCCCTCCTAATACTTTTTTATAATATTTTATAACAAAAAAAAAGAAAAGAATTGAGTCCTATAAAATATAGACAACAACACTTTTCTTTAATAAACAAATTAAAGCTATGCTTTCAATACATTAAATACTATCAACTATAGATATTACTATAAAATAAATTTTTTTTACCCCATTCTTTTTAAGTATTTTTGCCATTTCATCAATTGTCCCACCTGTAGTTAATATATCGTCAACAATTATCACACTTTCAATACCCTCTTTATTATTTACATAAAATGCATCTGACAGTTGGTTTTTTCTATCTTCCTCATTAAGTTTATTAAGTGCAACTGTGTTCTTTTTTCTAAATATAATATTCTCATTGACTGGTATATTTATATTATAGTTTTTAAGCTCATTAGATATAACATGGGAAAGTACTGCTGCCTGATTATAATTTCTTTTTAATAATCTTTTTTTATGTATTGGCACTGGCACAAAGCAATCTGGGTTAATTTTTTTTATTCTATTATAAAATGCTCTTGCTATACATTTGCCATAGAATTCTAAATATTCTTTTCTTCCATTATATTTTACCTTGTGTAAAGATTCTTTTACATATTCATTGTATCTTAAAAGTCCAAATCCATATTCAAAACTCTCATACATTTTATTTTTACACCTAATACAATATGCCTCATCATAATCACTAATCATTGCACCACATTTTTTGCATGTAGGCTCTTTTATGAATTCAAAAACATATTTATAGCGACTTTTACAATCACTACAAACATATTTATTCTCAATATTATTTCCAAAATCAAGAACCTCATCACATATTACACATCTCCTTGGAAATAACATATCAAGAACTACATCTTTAATTTTTTTATGAAATGTAAAACTCATCGCATAAGGCACTATTTCTTTTATCTTCATATTTATCATTAATCATTATTTTAAATATATCTTCTCTACCTATAAAACATATACATTTTTTTGCTCTTGTCATAGCAGTATATAATATTTTTCTATTTAATAATTGTCGCGGTGCCATTGCCATAGGCATAACAACTACATCATATTCACTCCCTTGAGATTTATGAACTGTTATTGCATATGCTAAAGTTAAATTATCTATATTTTCTATATCATACTCTACCTGCCTGTCGTCGTATCTCACCATTATAGTTTGTTTATCATAGTTTATATCAAAAACAAAACCTATGTCACCATTAAATACACCATACCCATCACTATATGGATTTTCATTTTCATCAACAACTTGATAATATAATTCATAATTATTTTTAATTTGCATTACCTTATCTTGTAATCTAAAAATTTTACTCCCAATCTTTATTTCTCTGTTTTTATTTGGTGGATTTATGGCATTTTGCAAAATTTCATTTAGTTCCAAAACTCCACACTTCCCTTTTTGGGTTGGAGTAATGACTTGAATTTTGTCTTGAGATATATTAAAAAATTTTGGAATATTCAAAGACACAAGTTTACATATGGCGTTTTTTATACGGTTTTCATCTTCCATATGTATAAATTTAAAATCTTCTGATTCTTTTTTTAAGTCAACATTTTCTCCATTATTTACTTTATGTGCATTTATAACTATGTTACTTCCATTCTCTTGTCTGTGTATCTTTGTCAGTTTCTCAACTTTAAATAGTTTTGAGTCTATAATGTCCTTTAAGACATTTCCAGCTCCGACACTTGGTAGTTGGTCCACATCTCCAACAAGTATCACTCTCGTAGTATCTTTAACTGCTTTCATTAGGTTATAAAAAAGCCATTCATCTGTCATACTCATCTCATCAACAATTAGTAAATCACAGTCTAACTTATTTTTCTCATTTCTTACAAAACCAAATTTTTTATACTCAGAATCTCCACCAACTAATCCATATTCAAGTAGTCTATGTATGGTTTTTGCCTCAAAATTTGTAACTTCGGACATCCTTTTCGCTGCCCTCCCTGTCGGTGCACAAAGTATTATATTAAAGCCCTTATCACTATTCTCTGAAATTATTTTTTTTACATTGTATGTCTTTCCTGTTCCTGGTCCCCCTGTTATGATTTCAATATTGTCTCTTAAATTATAAAGAAGCCTTGATAAATTTGATTCAACCTCATAAGATTTGTCTAAAAATATCTTCATCCTCTTTGAATTAACAATAACTATTTTCGCTTCAAATTGCATATCATAAATAATTTTCTCTATATCAAATTCAACATTTAAAATTTCATGCACTCTATCATACAATTCATCTATATAAATAAAAGTATCTCCACTATAATAACTTTCATTTACAACATAATATATTGCTGCTTTTTTTCTAAATTCTGAATCTTTATCTATCCCATTCTTAACTGCTATTTCATCACACAACAAAAATCCAATCCCACTTACATCATATGCAAGTTGGTAAGGATTTTTTTCTATTACTTCTTTTGTTTTGGAACCATAAATAGATATTATTTTTTTTATTTGCTTGATGCCTATATTATATTTTTTTAAATATAAAAAAGAATCTAACTCACTTTTGATATTTGATACACCCTCTACCAATGTATCAATTCTTTTTTTTGTTATACCTTTTACATTAAAAAGTTCTTCTGTATGATTTTCTATGATATCAAATATATCTTCTTCATAAGTATCAACAAGTCTCTTTGCCAATACTTCTCCAACACCTCTAAAATCATTTGAAGACAATAGTTTCACTATAGCATCGTTATCATTTGGTAAGTCGCAATCATAGTTTAACACTTTATATTGCAAGCCATAATTTACACTCTCAACTTCAACTACTTCTGCTCTGATATGTAGTCCCATCTCCACATTATACATTTCGCCTACAAGAGTCAAATAGTCTTTTTTTGTTTTTACTACAATTACACTATAACCATTTTCTTCGTTTCTAAATATAATACTATCAATACTGCCTTCTATTTTCATACTATGTTATTCACCAATATTAAACATCATAATTCTCTTTTGTATTCCAAGTATAACAGCCCTCAGTGGGTCATCAACCCTCAACACTTGAACACCTATTTCATTTTCAATTGCTTGGTCCATACCATAGAGCTGTGAACCACCACCTGTAAGGTAGATACCTTTTTCAAATATATCTGCCGCAAGTTCTGGAGGTGTATTTTCAAAAACTTTTTTTATACCTTTTATAATTTCAGATACTGGCTCTTCAAGTGCACCATATATATCTTCATCATCTATCAATTTTTCACCTGGATATCCATTTTGAGAACTTCTACCCTTTACAGACAATGTCGTTCTATTTTCCCCTTCACCTAAAGGTATTGCCCTACCTATTTTAATTTTTATATTTTCTGCAGTTCTATCTCCAACCAATAAATGGTGTGACCCTTTTAAATAATCAATAATGGCTTGGTCAAAATCATCTCCAGCTACTTTAATACTACTTGAGCAAACACAACCACCTAAAGAAATTACAGCAACATCTGTAGTCCCACCACCAATGTCAACAATCATGCTACCCTCTGGCTTATCAATGTCAATATCTGCTCCAAGTGCTGCAGCAAGAGGCTCTTCTATTACTTGAACACTTCTCGCCCCTGCATTATATGCCGAATCTTCTACTGCTTTTTTTTCTATCTCCGTGCACATTGCAGGCACACAAATAACAACACGGGGCTTTCTAAAAGTTACCTTTCCTATGGCTTCATCAATATAGTGTTTTAACATTTTTTCTGTAAGTGTAATATTTGATATAACACCATGCTTTAATGGTTTAATCGCAGTAATATTATCAGGAGTCCTACCTATCATCCTCCTTGCCTCTTCTCCATAAGCAATAGGTGTCTTATCAACAGTATTTATAGCAACCACTGAAGGTTCCTTTTTAACTATCCCCTTCCCCCTCACATATACGAGTATTGAAGAAGTCCCTAAATCAATTCCTATATCTTCACTTGTAAAAAGCATCTAATTTTCCTCACCTTTTATTATTTTCATAAAAGCACTATTTAAAATTTCATATTTATTGTCTGCTAATTCTATAGTCTTATCTAATACATCATAGTAAATTTTTATTTTTGGTTCTGTCCCAGAAGGTCTTATAGTAATATTTGTGTCATCAGCGAGATGTAAAACTAAAGTGTCATTTTTTGGCAATTTTAATGGCTCTCTATTACCATCTTTTAAATTTTTTGATGTGCTATTTATATAATCATCTATAACCAAAACATCTATGTCTGTTATTTTTTTTACTGGATTATTTCTAAGATTATTCATTATAGATTTCATTTTATCAATACCGTCAACACCTTTAAAATCTATGCTCACATTATAATTTCTATATACACCATAATAACTCTGCATAAAACTTAGAACATCAGCCATATTTACATGAGCCTTTTTAAATAAAAGCGCAATCTCCAAAGTCATAAGTGTCGCAGATATTGCATCCTTGTCACGGACATAATCATCTACTAAAAAACCATAAGATTCTTCTGCCCCAAACAAAAATTTCTTTTTGCTATTTAAAATTTCTTTTCCAATCCACTTGAACCCAGTAAGAGTTGTTTTTAATTCAATATTGTATCTCTTACATATTGCATCTATCAATCTCGTAGTCACAAATGATTTTACAACATAATAATCATTTAGGTTTTTCTTGGCACTAAAGTGTAATATGTATTCAAGAATTATACTTGACAACTCATTTCCAGTTAATGGTATATATTTATCATTTGATTTCACATATACTCCAAGTCTATCAGCATCTGGATCTGTTGCTACGACTATATCTGCATTTTTTTCTTTTGCAAGACTCAGTGCCATTTTAAAAGCATCCTTACTTTCAGGATTTGGATATTTTACTGTTTTAAACTCTCCATTTTTATCATCTTGTTCTTTTACTATATAACAATTCTTAAACCCTGCTTCTTTTATAGCATTTTTCAAAAATACAGACCCTGTGCCATGAAGTGGTGTATATACTACCTTAAGGTCTTTACCATGCCTACTGACAAATTTCTTATTTATGATTTTAGACATAGCTTCTTTTTCAAATTTTTTATCTAATTTATCGTCAAGATATATTAGCAATTTATTTTTTATTGCCTCTTTTTTATCTATAGTTTTACAAGTTGATATGTCATCAATTTTATTTATATAATTTATAATTTTCTCATCATCTGGATATGAAAACTGTGCTCCGTCAGAAAGATACAATTTATATCCATTGTATTCTTTGCTATTGTGTGATGCTGTGATATTCACACCTCCTGCTGCATTCAAATTTCTTATTGCAAATGATAAAAATGGAGTTGGTCTTATTCCTTTAAACATATATGTTTTTATTCCATTTGCACAAAAATTAAGTGCCGCAGTAAGAGCAAACTTTTCTGAATTTATTCTACTATCATATGTAATGACTATACCTTTTTCTTTTTCTCCACTTGCGATAAGAAAATTAGAAAACCCTTGCGAGATACGACGAACAGTTATAACATTAAATCTATTTGTCCCTACCCCCATCAAGCCTCTTGCTCCACCTGTCCCAAATGGGAGGTAATCATAAAAACAGTCTTTTATTCTTTCTTCGTCGTTTTTCATATTTAAAAGTTCTTTTTTCAAATCTTCATCTAAAAAATTAAAACTCATCCATTTTTCATAACTTTCTCTATAGTTCATACTTTTACCTCCTTTGCTATATTTATTAATTCTTCTCTTACATTCTTATTCTTATCTATGTGAACTTGCTTCTGTAAAAATAAAAGCATATCTCCTATGTCTTTTCCACTATATCCCAAATCTGACAAGTCATTTCCATTTATATTCAAATCTTTTATAAATATTGGAACTCCAAGTGCTTCATACTTACAAACTATATCTGACACATAATCTAAATTTATATTCTCTTTGTAAGAAACTATTTTCACTAAATCAAATAGTAAATCGTAACCAATATCAGATATTATTTTTTTTATTTCAATTTCTATATTTTTTCCATTTATAACTTTAATAAAACTTTCTACTTCCGACAAAATAAGTGTCACATTTTTTATAGTCTCATTATCAAGTTTCAATTCT